>NZ_KB904253.1 GCF_000379925.1 Porphyromonas levii DSM 23370
TCGAGCACCTCGCCTCCAGATAGGAAAAGAAGCGAAAGGGAAAGAAGAAGGTCATTATAGGAAAACTTCGTCTTAATCCGACTATACTTTCCTAACTGCTTNTTAATCAGTCCCGACATGCCTATTTTCTCCCAATATGAGATGAAAAATTGAGCTCCCCCGATTGCAGTCTTGCGATTTGTGCTAATAAATTGTACCTTTGCCATAACTAGTCCTCTATAATTTTTTGCAACTTTTTTTTTGCAACGTAAAGATACAAAAAATTAGGGACATAAGCCCTGTATTCTCCTTGAATACAGGGCTTTAATTATCAATAGNGCCACCTACTAATAATCAGGGGCTAAAGCACTCTTTGCGGAATCTAGGTAGGAATAAATTTCGTTACTTAGGCGCTCCAAAATGTTCTCTCGCCTATATCCATTTCTCTAGTATCGTACTTTAAGACAATTGTATTAGCTATCATGCAGACATTCAACTAAATACACATTACGTATACATTTGAATGTAAGCAAGATAATCACTTGGTTACGAATACCTACAATTTAGAGGCTGAACTTCCACAGGATATGAAGCATCGTTTTACTGTCACGAACTGAGAGGAAGAGATTGTTGTGAGAATTTGAGACAACAGTGGCTCGGATTGGCTGGAAAATTGTATCTTTGCGCTTGACTTATGGGTGGAGGGAAATATAAGAAATAGAGTTTTCATAGAAGCATTGTAGAGCAAAAGAAGGGATGATTAATAGATTGCTAATAAGGATTAAGGTGTTGCAGGTCCTATACAATTACTATCAAGTGAAGGGTATGGGTATTCCCGGTGCTATTGGTTTGCTTAGATATGCGCTCGAGCAGTCGTACCAGCTCTACATCTATCTTACCGGTTTGCCTTATGACCTCAAGGAGGCAGCTGAGTTTCGTCTACTCAAGGAGGAGGAGAAGTTCAATAAGGATGCTCAGACTATTCGTCTACTCAAGCACATTATAAATAACCCTATTACTCAGATAATAGGAAGCGACGATGACTACTTAGCAGAGCGTGAACCTGCCAAGGTAACGACACATGGCATAGACTCCTTTATCAACAACCTACTCAATAAGCTGATAGAACGACGCGGGGATAAGACTTCGATTGATTGGAAAGACCTATCTGAGGTAAGAAAGGCTTGGCGCAATTTCTATGGTGAGGAGATACTGCAAAGCGAGCTATTTACCGAGCTGCTTGAGGATTCCAACACTTTCAGAAACGATGATATTGCAATTATCTTTACTTTCGTTACCAAGGCTTACAATAGCATTAGCGATGAGAAGCCCTATAGTAAGCACCTTAAGCCCCAGTACTCCTCTGAAGAGGATGAGGACTTTGGTCCCGTACTATTGGAGCAAGCTATTGTCCATGGCGATGAGTATAGAGAGCGCATCAGTAAGTACTTCAAGAATTGGGACAAGGATCGTGTAAGTGAGATGGATTATATCATTATGCAACTTGCAGTGACCGAAGCCATCCACTTCCCACAAATTGCTACCAGAGTGACCATCAATGAGTACCTCAATATGGCGCACTACTATAGTTCTGAGAATAGCTATACCTTTATCAATGGTATTCTACACGAGCTATTTACCGAACTAAAGGCGGAAGGGAAAATACTGGGAGAGTAAAACAAGTAAAACAACAATAAAATTATGACACTTATGACACTATTACAAGCTGGAAGTGTATTTGGCAACGGGATGAACTCGATCCTTATGATCGTGCTGATGATAGCTATCTTCTACTTCTTTATCATCCGCCCTCAGAGCAAACAGCAGAAGAAGATCCAAGAGGCTCGTAAAGCCATGAAGCCTGGCGATAAGATTATGACTTCTGGAGGTATCTATGGCACTATCCGTGAGATTAATACGGAGAATAACCAAGTAACCATAGAGGTATGGGAAGGTGTGAAGATGAAGGTAGACTTCAATCAGGTATTCGCACTCACTGAGAATAAGAAGTAAATAAGGAAGAGCGATGCTGGGAGCTGAAGGGGTTGTCTCCCTCAGCTCTGAGTAAATACTATCGCTCAGACTTTTATTTCTTGCCTTACCATTAAGCATGGTTCTTTGGGACAGACTACAAGCGTGGAAACCCGTCTCCTACTTCTCTAAAGGTAGGAGATGGCTAATTCTGCTCTTCTGTATTCTCCTTTCTGCTGTGCTTTGGCTGATCCAATCGATGGACGCCACTTACACTAAAAAGGTAAGGATTGAGGTGGAGCCACCTACCCTGCCGCTAAAATTTGCCATAGATAACCAAAGTGGGATACCTCCAGCAATAGAAGTAGCAATCACAGCGCGCGGTGATGAATTGCTCTCGTACACGCTCGAAGGGCTGTTCTCAAAGGCGCCAGTGCTTAAGCTCGCTATCGATACGATGATGCTAACCTCCGATGGAGGCTACATGAGCATTGGAAATGAAGAACTGCTTAGGCAGATAAGGAATACCAATGAGCTATTCGACAACTACTTCGACAATGGCACCAACGCACAGATTAGACTCTTCCCAGACTTCGTCTCTTTCTCCTATGCACCACTAGTAGAAAAGCAGATTGGGGTATTTTTCGGAGGTCAAATAAATCTAGGAGAGGAGAGCAATCGTATGCTAGTAGACTTAGACATGCAGCCAGAAATAGTAACAGCATACGGGCTTGCCACCTCTATTGATAGCCTGATTAGGACACAAGGGCTAGTCAGTACGGATCCTAAACCTTTGGTAGTAAGGGAGGATAGTGTAAGCTACCACAAGGTGGCTCTGGTAAGTCCTCATGGAGTGCGACTGACGCCCGACTCCGTGACCATCAAAACAGTGGTAGCACCGCTCCGTTATAATACTTTTGTGATTACCGACATCCAGGTTCGGAACCTGCCAGAGGGGTACAATATCAGGCTTTTCCCATCAGCCATAAAGGTTACATTCCTTGCGGTAAGCAGTGTATCTATTGGAGATATCTCCAACCAACTACACCCCTATGTAGATATAGATGAACTTACTGAGGGGACGAAGAAGCTCAAGCTACATTTACCTAATATCCCGAAGCAGGTACAGATGCTACAGATGGAGCCTGATGCGGTAGAATATCTAATAGAGCAACAGTGATGGGAAAGGTCATAGGGATATGTGGGCTAATAGGTTCAGGAAAGAGTGTGGTAAGAGAGGCGCTTACAACACTATACGATATCCCTTGCTTTGATTCCGACTCCGTAGCTAAGGGGGTGTATTTCGACGCCTTGGTGATTGGGGAAATAGAGAGCCAGCTAGGGTTTTTGCCTATCGATGGAGGTCTATTGAATAAAGGACGACTTAAGGAGACACTTTCAAACCCTCGACGAAAAGCAATCCTAGAGGATATCGTACATAGAGCCGTAGCACGGGAGTTCGAAAAGTGGAGAAGCGAACAGGGCACCCAATGGGTGGGTATTGAGAGCGCAATTCTCTTTACATCGGGATTCTATCGTCTGTGCGATACTACTCTCGCAGTAGAAGCGCCTGAGGAGGTAAGGTTCCAAAGGGTGCAACAGAGAGATAGTGAGCGGAGTATAGATGAGTTTAGGCAGATCGAAGCCATCCAAGAGGAGGAGGGCAGACGCCAAAGGGGGGAAGCAGATATTAAGATAGATAATAGTGGGACAAGCTCCATCACTCGGGCAATAGAAGCCCTATGGGAGCGTTTAATAAATTATAAGGACAAATGATGAAGCTAACTGATGTAATCTCTATCTCTGGTAAGCCAGGGCTATTTAAGTTGATCAATCGTACCCGTGCACCATTTACGGCTGAGGACTTGGAGAGTGGTCGCAAACAACCGCTCTTTGCACGTGATAATATCGTATCTCTAGCTGATATCTCTATCTACACCGAAGAGGGCGACAAGCCTTTGGCAGAAGTATTTGAGGAGATTAAGGCTAAGTACCCAGAGATAGTTGCCGATGAAGCAGCAATCATTGCGGATAAGACAAAGCTACGAGGCTGGATGGCGGAGGTGCTTCCTATCTACGATAAGGAGCGTGTGCACGATAGCGACATCAAGAAGCTGGTGAAGTGGTACAACATCCTGAGGAAGGCTGGTATGGAGGCTTTCGTAGTACAAGAGGATGATCAAACTACGGCACAAGAATAAATGATTAGGCGAAGCCAGTGTCACGTGTGTGCACTGGCTTCTTTACAAATATAAAAACACAAGACGAGGAGAGCTTAGATGGAAGAGTTGAAGCATGAGTGTGGTGTAGCAATGGTACGGCTACGTAAACCCCTAACCTACTACCAAGAGAAGTATGGCACTTGGCGCTACGGACTCAATAAGATGTACTTATTGATGGAGAAGCAACACAATAGAGGTCAAGATGGTGCAGGTATCTCTTGTGTAAAGCTTACTGCCCCTACTGGTGAGGAGTATATGTATCGTGAGCGTGCTCTGGGGAACACTGCTATCACCGAGATATTTGGTGCGGTAGAGAAACATATTCAGACTTTTTCGCAAGAGAAACAAGCAGACCCCAATTTCGCTCAGACACATATCCCATATGCTGCGGAGTGCTACATGGGACACCTACGTTACGCAACACAAGGTAAGCAGGAGATTCACTACGTTCACCCAATGCTGAGACGTAATAACTGGAGGGCAAAGAGCTTGGCACTCTGTGGCAACTTCACGCTCACCTCTGTCGATAAAATCTTCGATGAGATTACCTCTGTAGGACAGCACCC
Organism: Porphyromonas levii DSM 23370; assembly: GCF_000379925.1. Taxonomy (GTDB): domain Bacteria; phylum Bacteroidota; class Bacteroidia; order Bacteroidales; family Porphyromonadaceae; genus Porphyromonas_A; species Porphyromonas_A levii. The sequence continues at coordinate 4,739 of NZ_KB904253.1, forward strand.
AAGGAGTAATTCTGATACCCATATTATCCTTGAGCAACTAGGACACAGACTGGATAGAGAAGTAGAACATAAGTTTAGGGAAAGTAAGAAGAAAGGACTTGAGGGCATGGATATTACCCATGACATTGAGTCTAGAATAGATATGACTACCCCCCTTAAGGAGTGTGCCCCTCTATGGGATGGCGGCTACACAATGTGCGGTCTGACGGGTAGTGGAGAGATGTTTATGCTGCGTGACCCTTGGGGTATAAGGCCAGCATTCTACTACTACGACGATGAGATTGTAGTATGCGCTTCGGAGCGAGCAGTGATACAGACGGTACTCAATGTATCAGCAGAACAAGTACACGAGCTTGACAGAGGCGATACCCTAACAATAGACAAGACTGGCGCGAAGATACAGGTAAGCAACATCCTACCCAAGAGAGAAAATAAGGCGTGTTCCTTTGAGCGCATCTACTTCTCCCGTGCTTCGGACCAAGATATTTATAAGGAGCGTAAGAAGCTAGGCGAACAGCTTGTCCCTGATGTACTCAAGGCTATTGATAATGATATAGAGCACTCTGTCTTCTCCTTCATTCCCAACACAGCAGAAGTATCGTACTTCGGTATGATAGAAGGGATGGAGCGGCACTTCAATAAGTATAGGGCTGAGCTTATCACCAATAACCCCAACATGTCTAAAGAGGAGGTTTTCGAGCTTTTAGATAAGAGAGTTCGCTCTGAGAAAGTAGTGATCAAGGACATCAAGTTACGTACATTTATCTCTGAAGGAGCGAGCCGTACCGACCTCGCGCAGCATGTCTACGATATTACCTATGGCACAGTAGAAAAGGGGGTAGACAATCTTGTTGTTATCGATGATAGTATTGTGCGCGGGACCACCCTCAAGGAGAGCATAATCAGCATCCTAGACCGGCTCAACCCAAAGAAGATTGTAGTCGTATCCTCTGCGCCTCAAATACGTTACCCAGACCACTATGGTATCGACATGAGTAGGATGAGAGAATTCGTCGCTTTCCTAGCTGCCATCGACCTTCTGCTTGAGCGCGGAATGGCGTATGTTATCCACGACACCTATAGAGCTATTATAGAGCATCTTCATACCCCTATGATTAAGGAACGTAACTTTGTCAAGGATATCTACCAACCATTTACCATAGAGGAGATTAATCATAAGATCGTTGAGCGTCTCAAGCCATCTTCTGTAAAGGCAGAAGTAGAACTCGTATTCCAGAGTCTTGAAGGGCTTCATACCGCTATCCCTGAGCATCCTGGGGATTGGTACTTCAGCGGAGATTACCCAACGCCAGGAGGTATGGAAAAGACCAATCTAGCCTATAAGCTGTACTACGAGCAAGATTTCAGAAAACTATAAATAGACAGACTAATAACACTATGAGAAAGAAGGGCGTACTCATCCTAAGCGATGGCACCCGATACGAGGGTGAAGTTATAGGAGCCAATATACAAGTAAGTGGAGAGGTGGTATTCAATACCGCTATGACGGGCTATACCGAAAGCCTCACAGACCCCTCCTATGCTGGTCAGATACTCGTAGAGACCTACCCTATTATAGGTAATTATGGGTTCCCTACAGAGGAGAAAAATCCAACTACAGGACTGACAAAGCTATGGGAGAGCGACAGCATACACCCCGTTGCATTCATCATGCACGACTATACCGATAAGTACAGTCACTGGAACGCCATGGAGAGCCTTGAGGAGGCGCTCAGTCGTCATGGCGTAGTAGGACTCACAGGTATCGATACCCGTGAGCTCACGAAGAAGCTCCGCAACGAAGGACCACTCCTTGGCAAAGTCCTTATCGAGGGAGGGGAAGATATCGACTTTGTCAGCACAGACGAAGTTAATCTAGTAGCCCAAGCATCGACCAAGGAGGTAAAGCATTTCCAGAGCAGTGGGGATAAACACGCGGTGCTTGTAGATTGTGGTGTAAAGGAGAATATTATCCGCTTACTTCTAGAACGCGGTATCAATGTTACCCTAGTACCATGGGACTACGACTTCACCACAATGGAGTACGATGGTCTATTCATCAGTAATGGACCTGGTAATCCGAACCTATGTACCCCTCTCATAGAGCACGTACGAAAGGTTATCCAAGAGGGGAAGAAACCTGTGGCGGGTATCTGCATGGGCAACCAGATTATCGCTTTGGCTATAGGTGCCAAGGTAGCTAAGATGCCTTTTGGACACAGATCTGTCAATCAGCCAGTACAGATGGTAGGCACTAACAACTGCTACATCACGAGCCAAAACCACGGCTTCGCAGTAGACGATACACAGCTACCACAGGGCTGGCATCCCTACTTCCGCAACCTCAATGACGGCACCAACGAAGGACTCATTCACGAGAGTGGCAAGTATTTCTCTACCCAGTTTCATCCCGAAGCTAATGGAGGACCGCTCGATACAGAGTTTATCTTTGACGACTTTGCTAAGCTGATTGAGGCGGGAAAACCAGTTACATTGCATACTCAGCAACCCACTAATAGCCGTAAGAAGTACAATAAGGTACTAGTCCTAGGTTCAGGGGCGCTAAAGATTGGCGAGGCAGGAGAGTTTGACTACTCAGGTTCACAAGCTCTCAAAGCACTTCGTGAGGAAGGCATCTACACCGTACTAGTCAATCCTAATATTGCTACAGTACAGACCTCCAAGGGCGTCGCTGATGTGGTCTACTTCCTTCCAGTCACCCCTTACTTCCTCGAAAAGGTCATAGAGAAAGAGCGTCCCGACGGTATCTTACTTGCCTTTGGTGGGCAGACTGCTCTCAACTGTGGTGTAGCTCTTTACCAGAAGGGCATCCTTCAGAAGTATGGTGTAGAGGTTCTCGGAACACCTGTCCAAGCTATCATGGATACCGAGGATCGCGAACTCTTTGTGGAGAAGCTGGATCAGATAGACGTTAAGACTATCCAGAGCGAAGCCGTAGAAACCATCGAGGCAGCGCGTGCTGCGGCTCGAGAGCTAGGGTACCCAATTATTGTGCGTGCCGCTTATGCACTCGGAGGTCTTGGTAGTGGCTTCTGCGACAACGAAGAAGAGCTAAATGCCCTATGTGAAAAAGCCTTTGCCTTCTCTCCTCAAGTGCTCGTTGAGAAGAGCCTTAGAGGGTGGAAGGAGATAGAGTACGAAGTAGTGAGAGATAGATACGATAACTGTATCACTGTCTGCAATATGGAGAACTTCGACCCTCTCGGCATCCATACAGGCGAGAGTATCGTACTTGCTCCTTCACAGACACTGACCAATTCTGAGCACCAAAAGCTCCGTTCTATTGCCCTTCGGATTGTCCGCCATATCGGCATCGTAGGAGAGTGCAACGTACAGTACGCCCTCGACCCTAATAGCGAGGACTATAGAGTAATCGAAGTCAATGCACGTCTGAGCCGCTCCTCAGCTCTTGCCTCCAAGGCTACAGGCTACCCTCTTGCCTTTGTCGCTGCTAAGCTAGGTATGGGCTATGGCCTATTCGAGCTCAAGAATGCAGTCACCGAGACCACTTCCGCTTTCTTCGAACCAGCACTCGACTATGTAGTATGTAAGATACCACGCTGGGACCTCAGCAAGTTCCATGGCGTATCCCGAGAGATTGGGAGTAGCATGAAATCGGTCGGCGAGATTATGTCTATCGGAAGAACCATCGAGGAAGTTATCCAAAAGGGACTCCGTATGATTGGACAGGGTATGCACGGCTTCGTGGAGAACAAAGAACTAGTTATACCAGACGTACCAAAGGCGCTAAGCCAGCCTACCGACAACCGTATCTTTGTCATAAGCAAAGCCTTCCGCCTCGGATATTCTGTAGAGCAGATTCACGAGCTCACGAAGATAGACCTCTTCTTCCTCCACAAGCTGCGTAATATCATGGACACAGCCGAAGAGCTAGAAGCACTAAGAGAAATAACCCAAGTCCCTACCCCTCTTCTTCGCAAAGCCAAGGTACAGGGTTTCTCAGACTTCCAAATAGCCCGTGCACTATACGGTACAGATATCTCCGATATCGAGGCGCTTCAAGCCAAGGTGCGCGAGTACCGCAAGACTCATGGAGTAACCCCTGTAGTTCGTCAAATCGATACCATGGCAGGCGAGTATCCTGCACATACCAACTATCTCTACGTCACTTATGATGGCACTCAGCACGATGTAGACTTCGGGGTAGGCAATGATAGCGTAGCGGTACTTGGTTCTGGTGCTTACCGTATCGGTAGCTCAGTGGAGTTTGACTGGTGTGGAGTATCAGCCCTCAACACCATACGAGAGGTAGGATTGCGCTCAATAATGATAAACTATAACCCTGAGACCGTTAGTACCGACTACGATCTCTCAGATAGGCTCTACTTCGACGAACTCACCTTCGAGCGAGTACAAGACATATTGGATCTCGAACAGCCAATGGGTACTATTCTCTCCACTGGTGGACAGATTCCTAATAACCTTGCGATGAAACTCGATGCCATCAAAGCACCAATCCTAGGCACCCAAGCTAGGTATATCGATAATGCCGAGGATCGTCATAAGTTCTCAGCTATGCTCGATCGTCTTGGTATCGATCAGCCAGCATGGAAAGAGCTCACTACTCTCGATGATGTAGAGGATTTTGTACAAGAAGTAGGCTATCCCGTACTGGTACGTCCGTCTTATGTGCTCAGTGGTGCAGCCATGAACGTATGCTCCAATGGTGAGGAGCTAGAGCGATTCCTCAAGCTCGCAGCCAATGTATCCAAGAAGCATCCAGTAGTGGTCTCTAGCTTCCTACAAAATGCCAAGGAGATAGAGCTTGATGCAGTGGCAGACAAGGGCGAACTCGTAGCCTATGCTATCAGTGAGCATATCGAGTATGCCGGTGTCCATTCAGGAGATGCCACCATCCAGTTCCCAGCGCAAAAACTGTACATCGAGACCATCCGCCGTATTAAGCGTATCTCACGTGCAATAGCCAAGGAGCTACACATCTCTGGCCCATTCAACATCCAGTTCCTAGCAAGGGAAAATGAGATCAAAGTAATCGAGTGTAATCTCCGCGCTTCTCGTAGTTTCCCATTCGTAAGTAAGGTCTCCAACTATAATATGATAGACCTTGCAACCAAGATAATGCTAGGGAAGCCTTACGAAGCGCCTAGGAAAAACGCTTTCGACCTAGATCATGTAGGTGTAAAGGCGTCACAATTCTCCTTCACACGACTACAAAAAGCCGACCCAGTACTCGGCGTAGATATGACCTCTACTGGCGAAGTCGGTTGTATTGCTCGCTCTAGTGACGAAGCCATCCTACAAGCCATGCTATCTGTAGGGCATAGAATTCCTAAGAAAGCGGTACTCATGAGTAATGGAGGGCTCAAGCAAAAAGTTGCGCTCCTTGATAGCGCTAAGCTACTCCGTGAAAAGGGTTACACGATCTACGCTACAGAGGGGACGCACAACTTCCTCGCAGATAATGGCATAGAGAGTACCCTATGCTACTGGCCAAGCGAAGAGGGTACACCTCAGGCACTTGACCTCCTGCACCAAAAGGAAGTAGACCTTGTGGTGAATATCAATAAGAACCTCACCCCAGGAGAACTTACCAATGGTTACAAGCTCCGTAGGGCTGCCGTAGACCTCAATATCCCACTCATTACCAATGCTCGCTTAGCAAGCGCTTATATACACGCATTCTGTAGCATCCCTGAAGACAAAATCTCCATCACGCCATGGAGCGATTTTATCGATAACTAATACACAATAGCGTAGTTAAGGATTTCACCTCTATAGATTCGCTGCGGCATCTCTATAGAGGTGTTTTTATCGTGCACAAATAAAATATCCGACCAACAGGAAAATATAATTATCCCTCTCCTACCCTATAGGCTATGTGTATAAGGAAATCTGCACTAATGGGTTATAGTTTGGAATGGGGATTGGGTGAAATGTTAACGCAGTATTCGCTAGCCTCCCCCCTCCCCCTTACCCCCTCCCCCCCGTAGTGCGGCAGAGCCGCACTACGGGGGGGAGGGGGACTTTATTATTTGTCGAGCTCCCTTTCCACGGCCTCGGGCTGCGCCCTCAACCGAGGCTACTGAAAACTACGCTAATGTTATCTATTTCGGACTGGTTCAAGGGAGGACATTAGCGCAGTTTTCGCTAGCCACGCTTGAACTGAGGAGTGGAGCCTATGCCCCCAAACCCCCTAAAGGGGGCTTTCCCTTGCTCACAGGATGTACAAGCCCCCTTTAGGGGGTTTGGGGGCTAACTCTATCCACGACCTCGGGCTACGCCCTCAACCGAGGTAACCGAAAAGTGCGCTAATGTATTCTATTATTGTTCGTTATGAATACTCCCGAACCCCAGCGGTGTCGTGGGGGTGCAGCCTTCTAACCGTAATCGCTCAGGCGAGCACCAGTTGTGGCTCGCGCTATCACCGAAATTTATTCCTAGGAATAAATTTATTTTTCTGTACAAATAAATATTTTTATTCCTAGAGATAAATTTATTTATTCCTAGGAATAAATTTGGCAGATTGCCGTCTCCAATAAAGGTACTCGCCGTCAAGTACTTGTGTAGAAGCGTAATGGCAAGAGGACGGATACAATTGTTCGAACGACCACTTGGGCTACACAAAAGTAATAGCCAGCTAGGGCACTTCTTCCAATGGTTATCGTTACTCTTCCACCCCACACAAGTACCGAGGCCCACTACCTCAAGTATGGGATTTGGCTAATCCGAGGGAACAATGCCCAGTATTCTAAGGAAAAATAGGTAGATTTGTAGAGAGATAGGAGGGAGCGACTGCATTACGAAGTAATCACACATATATAATATACAAAAGATATTTCATACTATGGCTATCGAAAATGCGCTGAGCCTCAAGGCGGCTGACAATCTGAGGATTTTGGCACTCTCTATGGTAGAGCGTGCTAAGTCGGGACACCCAGGTGGAGCAATGGGCGGTGCGGACTTTGCCCATATCCTCTTCTCCGAGTATATGGTTTATGACCCTGAGCAACCAGAGTGGATTGCTAGAGATCGTTTCTTCCTCGATCCTGGGCATATGAGTCCAATGCTCTACGGAGTACTTGCGATGACCGGCAGGTTTACAATGGAGGAGCTGATGAACTTCCGTCAGTGGGGGAGCCCTACACCAGGGCACCCAGAGCTAGATATCACTCGTGGTATCGAAAACACCTCAGGTCCTCTAGGTCTTGGACATACGATGGCTGTAGGTGCTGCTATTGCTGCCAAGAAGATGGCTGCAAGGTTTGGCGAAGATCTTATGCGGCAGCGTATCTTTGCCTTCATCTCCGATGGTGGTGTACAGGAAGAGGTATCTCAGGGCGCTGGGCGTATTGCTGGGCACTTGGGCCTCGATAATCTCGTAATGTTTTATGACGCCAATAACGTACAGCTCTCTACCAAGGTATCCGAAGTGATGACCGAGGATGTGGCGATGAAGTACCGCGCATGGAATTGGGAGGTTATCGAGATCAATGGTAACGACCATAATGAGATTCGTAAGGCGCTAGACCAAGCCATTGCTGTAAAGGGTAAACCAACACTAATCATTGGGCACACCGTGATGGGTAAAGGTATGCTCTCTCCTGAGAATGAATGCTTCGAAGGTCTTGTAAAGACACATGGGCAGCCTCTTTCTGCAGCAGGTGGTGGTGTAGCTGAGACCATTAAGAGCCTTGGCGGCAATCCAGATCAGCCTTTTGTCATATTTGACGAAGTTCAAGTTCTGTACGATGCTCGTAAGGAAGAAATCAGAAAAGAAGCTGCCAATTGGCAGGCACAATACAGAGACTGGAGCAAGGCTCATGCAGAGGATGCACGTGAACTAGAGCGCTGGATTAGCCTAGACACCAGCTTCCTAGACTGGAAAAGCATAGAGCAAAAACCCAACGATGCTACACGCAATGCATCAGCTAAGTCGCTTGGCTTCCTCGCAAAGCATCTGCCCAATATGATTGTAGCCAGTGCCGACTTGTCCAACTCCGACAAGACAGATGGCTTCCTCAAGGAGACCAAAATGATTACCAAGGACGACTTTAGCGGTGCTTTCCTACAGCCAGGTGTCTCTGAGCTTACCATGGCTGCGGTATGTATCGGTATTGCGCTACACGGTGGATTCCATACTGCTTGTGGTACGTTCTTCGTATTCTCAGACTATATGAAGCCTGCAGTGCGTATAGCAGCACTAATGGAGGTGCCTATTCGATTTGTATGGACACACGATGCTTTCCGCGTAGGAGAGGATGGACCTACCCACGAACCTGTGGAGCAAGAGGCACAGATCCGTCTCATGGAGAAGCTAAAGAACCACAGTGGCAAACCTTCTACCATGGTGCTTCGTCCTGCTGACGTATATGAAACAACTGTAAGTTGGCAGATGGCGATGGAGAATAAGTCTACGCCTACAGCTCTTATTCTCTCTCGACAAAATGTAGAAGACCTCCCCAATAACGACTACAGCCAAAGCCTCCGTGTAAGGCAGGGTGGCTACCTCACACAGAAGGTAGAGCAGCCCGATGTAGTGCTCGTAGCTACTGGTTCGGAAGTTTCTACGCTGGTTGCTGGTGCAAAGCTACTTGCAGAAGAGGGTATCAAGTGCAACATTGCTTCTATCACTAGTGAAGCTATTTTTAGGCTACAGCCTGAGGCTTATCAGGCTGAGGTACTCCCAGAGGGTCTACCACGTTTTGGTCTTACTGCTGGTTTGCCAGTAAACCTAGAGGGATTGATACCTCATGGCACTGGCAAGATATGGGGGCTTGAGAGTTTCGGCTTCTCTGCGCCCTATAAAGTACTGGACGAGAAGCTCGGCTTTTCGCCAGATAACGTGAAGAATCAGGTGAAGCAACTACTTAAGAAGTAAGCTATGGAAATTAAGAGCATAGGACTGGCTTGCGACCACGCTGGCTACGAAATCAAAGAGGTTGTGCGCAAATACTTGCAGGAGACCTATCCCGACACTCTAGTAGTGGACTATGGCACCCTAGTAAATCAGCGTGTAGATTATCCCGATTATGCACACAAGCTCGGATATGCTATCGATAAGGGTGAAGTACAATGGGGTGTGGCTGTTTGTGGTTCGGGCAATGGCATCTCCATGGCGCTAAATAAGCATCCTCATGTGCGTGCGGGACTCTCATGGAATACGGAGCAGGCTCACCTCACTCGTCAGCACAATAACGCCAATGTACTCAGTATCCCTGGACGATTTGTGAGTGACGAAGAGGCAAAAGCAATAGTACAGGAATTCTTCTCAACCGAGTTTGAGGGTGGTAGGCATACAGACCGAGTAGCCAAGATACCACTTCATGACTAAGATAGTGGAGTACCACAATTGATGTGGTTCCACGGAGTTATCGAGTGTGGGGTCGCAACAATTGTGGCTCCACACTTGTTCTATATAGCGATGAAAGATAAGATATTATTTCCCGACTTTTCTCATAGAAAGCCTGACCTCCTAGCACAAAATGTGAGGACAGAGGCTGAGCAGTTTAGGTCGGAGATTGAGGAGATTAGGGCGTGCCAAGAGGCACCTACATTTGAGAATACAATATTGGCACTTGAGGAGGCTGGCAAGGGACTTGACCTAGCATCTTCGGTCTTCTTCAACCTACTTAGCTGTGATGCTGACGATAGGTTGATGGAACTTTCTCAAGAGCTTACGCCACTGCTTACCGATATCAGCAACGAGGTAGGAATGGATAGCCTGCTTGCAGAGCGAGTAAGAGTAGTCTATGAGGAGCACATGGATCCCCTCAGTGCTATAGACAAACGACTCACATTCCGAACGTACGAAGGCTACCAAAGGGGTGGAGCCTATCTCGATGAAGCTACTAGAAAGCAGCTGAAGGAGCTAAGGAAGGAGCTAAGTATGGCGACCCTCTCTTTCGGGCAGAATGTGCTAAAGGAGCAGAATGCCTATACCCTACAAGTTACGGAAGGGAAGTCAATAAAACGTCTGCCAACTTCAGCATTGGAAGCTGCCAAGAAACTGGCTCAGGAGCACGGTAAAGAGGGGTGGCTTTTCGATCTCAGTATGCCATCGTATAGTGCAGTCCTGAAGTATTGTGACGACCGCTCTATCCGCCAGAAAATATATATGGGGCGCGCTACCCTTGGGATGGACAGGAAGAAGGAGACCTGTAATATAGACCTGGTCTATAGAATTGCCACCATCCGCTATCAGATAGCATGCTTACTGGGTTTCAATAGCTACGCCGATTATCGTCTGAGCACTAAAATGGCTAAACAACCATCTCATGTACTAAGCATGCTAGATGAACTCCGAGAGGCATATACCCCATTGGCTCAAAAAGAAATAGCGGAGGTCACAGAAGGGGTATCGGACTTACAGCCTTGGGACTGGAGCTATCTCGCGGAGAAGTACCGCCAGAAGCACTTAGAGTATGATGAGGAGCAGACCAGACCTTTCTTTGAGCTAGAGAGCGTGGTGAGGGCTATGTTTGACCTCGCTAGCGATTTATACGAACTAATGATAGAAGAGACTGAGGAGCTAGTGCCCTACCGTCCTGAGGTGAAAGTGTATAGGGTTAGTGCGCACAATCAGTTGGTTGGCACCCTACTCTGTGACTTCTTCCCACGAAAAGGCAAACGCTCGGGAGCATGGATGACCAACTTTGTGGAGGCTTACGGTGAGGTACGCCCTGTGGTAAGTCTGGTGATGAACTTTACGCCAGCCACTGAGAGCCAACCTTCTCTCCTAACGCACGATGAGGTAACTACGCTATTTCACGAGTTTGGACACGGTCTGCATGGGTTACTCACCCAAGTACCTTATGCTTCGCTAAGCGGAACTAATGTAGTACATGATTTTGTGGAGCTACCATCGCACTTCAATGAGAACTGGGCAAGGCAACCAGAGTTTATCCGAACTTTCGCAAGGCACTATAAGACTGGCGAACCTATCTCCGACGAACTACTGGAAGCGATCAAGCGCAATACCCTCTTCCTTGAGGGATACGCATGTATCCGTCAGCTCGGCTTCGGCTATCTGGATATGCTGTGGCACTCAAATAACCCTGAAAGCCTGCCACAAGATATTGAGGAACTAGAGCGAGCAGCATATAAGGAGGTTACACTGCTCCCTCATGTGGATGGTACGAGTGTTAGCACTGCCTTCTCTCATATCTTCAATGGAGGGTACGCTGCTGGTTATTATGGTTATAAGTGGGCTGAACTACTAGAGGCGGACGCCTTTGAGGAGTTTCTAAAGCATGGACTACGTGACCACGAGACCTCGATGCGCTTCAAGCGAGAGATACTAGAGCGAGGCGATGCAGACGAACCTGAAGTTCTTTACCATAACTTCAAGGGTAGAGCTGCGACAATCGAAGCACTTAAGCGTCGCTCAGGACTCATCCAATAATAGATTATAATAGAATTTACAAAACTAAACACCCCCTATGAGAAATAACCCTATTACACAGTTGCTTGGCATAGAATACCCTATCATCCAAGGCGGTATGGCTTGGACTAGTGGGCACAAGCTAGCTGCAGCTGTAAGCAATGAAGGAGGGCTGGGAATACTCGGTGCCGGGACGATGTACCCTGATCAGCTTCGTGAAGAAATTCGCAATACGAGGAAACTCACTGATAAGCCTTTTGGCGTAAACCTCCCCCTGAACTACCCCAATATAGACGAACACATGGGTATCATCGTAGAGGAGAATGTGCGTGTGGTCATTACCTCGGCAGGGAATCCAGCAACCTGGACTGCTCATCTGAAGGAGCATGGCATTAAGGTACTTCACGTAGTGAGTAGCTCAAAATTTGCTAGAAAGGCAGAGTCTTGTGGCGTGGATGCAGTGATTGCTGAGGGATTTGAAGCAGGCGGACACAATGGCAGAGAGGAAACGACCACGATGTGCCTTATCCCCGCCGTGCGTAGTGCGATCTCCATACCCCTTGTAGCAGCAGGAGGTATTGCCTCGGGAAGCTCGGTAATAGCGGCTCTTGCCCTTGGTGCCGATGGCGTTCAGATAGGAACGGCATTCGCACTTACGGAGGAGAGTACATGCCATCAGAACTTCAAGGAACACTGTATCGGTTTGAGCGAAGGAGAGACCAGGCTAATGCTCAAGAAGCTTATCCCCACTCGACTTGCGAAGGGAGGTTTTACTACTCAGGTAGCAGAAGCCGAGTCTATTGGTGCAACAAAGGAAGAACTAACCGCATTGCTTGGGCGGGGAAGGTCTAAGAAAGGCATGTATGAAGGTGACCTTGAGGAAGGAGAACTAGAGATAGGACAAATCGCTTCCACCATAGATAAGATTCTCCCAGTACGTGAAGTAATGAATGATATCCTAAGGGAAGCCAAAGAAGTACTTCGAAATCTTGGAAGGCTATCAATCTAAACTATTTATATATTATTGTTTATGTATATCTTGACTTACTACGATAACGATCGTGACTATCCATGGCTCTGCTTCGATACGATAGAAGATGGTAGGGCATTCCTCGCTAAGCTCCACGGCTACGAGTATACTTCTGACGAAGAAGGAATAGATAGTGAATGGCTGAATGTAGGTGCTTTGCCCGACTATGAGGGCGTTGAATTTAAGGGGAACATAGTACCAATAAGCCGATTTACGTTTAAGGACACTGAGAAGGTCCAGCTATTCTTCGCTGAGCTAGCCAACCTTAGTATTCCCAATCAAGGGCTAATCCAAGGCGCTACCACTATAGATGCTTATAGCATCCCTAACGAAGAGATAAAGACGTATGTAGAGACTCGGGAAAAGACTTACAACCTTGTAAAAACTATTCTTGAAGAGAGACGTATACAGGCTGAACGAGCCTATCATGGTTCAGAAGATGGTGAAGCTATCATCTATAGAAAAGAGAATAAAGAGGACTGGCACTTCCTCTTTCATCTTGACCCTTGTTCTCTTAAACTTTACAATGAAGGCGAAAAGGCTATCCGACAGTATATAGATAGTCTATTAGACGAGCAATAATTCTCCTCCCTAAAATCTCCTCTATAGAATAGGACCTTTACCCTACTATAGAGGAGATTCGTCATAAAATAAGGAGTGGGTACATAGCCACGTGATGACTACTACACCCACTCCTAAGAGTAGACTATCCTAACACCAAAAGGCAGAAGATGCAAGGATAGCAGCTCCATTGCAGTGTGCACGTGACGCCGTATTTCTTCACAGACATACGCTCGCCTGATGATCTAAACACCACATTGTAGTAACTTAGCCTTCTTCACAATTGCGGTCAAAGAAAGGGAAAAACGACTTGACTAAGCCTATCTGTGGCACCTCTCCAACCCTCGAGAGAGATACAAATGCACATGGAAGGCAGGTTTTCTGACTCGTCTCCGAAATATAGCCCCTTCCCATAGGTAATACACCTACAGTGGATAATGCTATACCCGTTATATAAGACTCACAGCAGCGGGACTGTACAGGATTCGCACCTGTTTCCCTTTTACCCTTGCAGACGAATGCCTACAAAAGCACCTTCAAGTGCAAAGATACAATAATCCTTGAATATTTGAATAAAACAATAGGAAAGTTTATACACATAATCCAATACACCCCAACAATAGACCACCCATAGAGGTTATAACCCTATTAGTAATCCAATTATTTGGTACCTTTGTAACAAGTGTTCAGTATTTGAATGGTAAGAAAGATGGAAACAATCAAAACAATATATAAAATAGGTCACGGTCCCTCCAGTAGTCATACAATGGCGCCTCGAAGAGCAGCAGAAATGTTTGCTAAGAGGTTTAGCGGAAGCCGACCAAATGGATTTAGGGTTCACCTATATGGTTCTCTTGCCGCTACGGGCAAAGGGCACATGACAGATGTCGCTATCTTGGATGTGCTTGAGAAAATTGCCCCTACTAAGGTGCTATGGGAGCCAACAATTGTACCCGAATTTCATACCAATGGTCTACTATTCGAAGCGATTGGAGAGGGAGATAAGGTTATCGACTCATGGGAAGTATACAGCATAGGTGGCGGTTCGCTTGCCAATAAAGACTTCGACGAGAGCCGCAATGCAAAGATCTATCCGCACTCTACTCTAGTAGAGATTATGAACTATTGCTACCAAGAGCATATCACCTACTGGGAATACGTAGAGCGCTTTGATGATCCATCGGTATGGAGTCATCTAGCGGACGTATGGCAGGTAATGAGATCCGCAGTGGAGAGAGGTCTAGTAGCTGAGGGCATATTGCCTGGAGGGCTTAATCTGCGTCGCAAAGCTGGGGAATATTTGATTCGTGCCAAGGGGTACAATAGTAATGTGAGTACCCGAGGATTGGTATACGCCTATGCTCTTGCTGTATCGGAGGAGAATGCTGCCGGAAATATTGTGGTCACAGCGCCTACTTGTGGTTCCTCAGGAGTCATGCCTGCTGTGCTCTACCACCTTCAGACCTCCAGGGATTTTCCCGATCGTATGATACATAGAGCGCTCGCAACGGCTGGACTATTTGGTAATATCGCTCGTACCAACGCCTCTATATCAGGTGCCGAAGTGGGTTGCCAAGGAGAGGTAGGCGTAGCATGCTCTATGGCAGCAGCAGCAGCCAACCAACTTTTTGGAGGAAGCCTCAATCAGATAGAGTACGCAGCTGAGATGGGACTAGAGCATCACCTGGGACTGACCTGCGACCCTATTTGTGGATTAGTACAGATACCTTGTATAGAGCGAAACGCTTTTGCCGCTGCCCGTGCCCTTGATAGCAACACCTACTCTACGCTCTCCAATGGATTCCACAGGGTCAACTTTGATCAAGTTGTCGAGGTGATGAAGCAAACCGGCCATGATCTCCCAAGCCTATATAAAGAGACCTCGGAGGGCGGACTCGCTACAAACTATTGTGTCTTCCCATAATCACAGCGACATATAACAAAAAGGGCTAACTCTACGTGCAGAGTTAGCCCTTTTATATTGATTGTTATCTTGCAGATAAGCCATCAAATGAAATCATGGTAGCGCCCTAAAGATATCAATTATTGAAGATAATCCCTCACACATCGGAGTTTAAAACCTGGGATAGGAGAAGTAGGTTGAGAATGCTGATCCTGAAAAGAATTTCTCTGTCTCTGCAATGCCACACCACGATCAGTCCCAATAAAGGCTCTAGGATCATTTGCGAGATCTGTTCCAGCAGCATTTGAGTAAAATGTGGATGACCAGACTTGAAGAGGTTTTGCCAAATACTGTTTGTCAACAGCACCATTATAATAGTCTTGAGAGGCATATGTCCCCACCAACTTATACTGAGCCATGAGTTGAAGCTCTCTCTGATTAGGCACACGCCATGTCCCTCTATCTCTACCATCAGGATCCTCAGTATACGAAGAACATCCTGATACGTTGTTCCTCTCATTCCATTTAAATCCCTTATTAATCCCATTCATATAAGTACAAAAACCCTTAGCAACCTGAAACTTAGAAGCAGCACGATTGAAAGGGCTTCGCTCTGAGTGTGGAGGATACTCTCCTGTCAGCCTGTCAGTGTTAACATCTCTATATATATTAGGATCTATAGTGCCATTAGTAAGGACACTAATAACTCTATTTGATGAATCAAAATGCGAAGGAGATGATACCACTTTGTCTGGTGTGTTTGAACGATTCAATGCCCTTACACATCGATTAGAATGATTGCGGGATTCCAACTTCGACCAAGCCATACTATTACTCAGATTACTGGTACTACAACCCTCCTCAGCCCACAGCACTTGCAAATTATTTCTCCAGTCAATATCGCTAGTCCTATCAGTAACAGAACTCGAAAGATAGTGCACATAACTCTTACGTCCCGCTTGTTTATAAAAACTTGGCTCTCGATACATTTGATCCTCTCTATTGAGAGCTCCAGACACCTGCCAAATATCAGTCAACTGATCCACAGCTGGCATGTACCATCTAACCTCATCTTTATCAATATAACCATTGCCATTAAGGTCTCTATTACGTGAGAGACAGGCATACCTTGCTTTATTGTATGAAGGTATAGTTTTGGAAGGGAGACTACTCTTCTTATCTTTAGATCCATCTTCAACCAATTGATACGTCCCCCATCCCTCAGAGTACATGCCGTCCTTTAACCGATTAACAGCATCAGCCTCTACAATCTGGTGCGGATTAATATAATTCGACCACTTCCTCGATTTAGGCTGATATTTACTCGTTGACCAATACTTCTCTTCTCTTGGATTTTCTCTAGATAGTCCATGGTTCCTATAACCATATCCATACGTTAATCCCCATGCCATCACAGAATTAAACCATCCATCATTAGGAGAATTTCCAACAGGTTTTCTGAATCCTTTTCCTGTTCCATCTTCTATACCAATCCAATCGTAATAGGTCGGTTTATCATCAAAATCAAACTCTACACCAACGCTCTCGTCGAGGGTTTCGAAGCCCAACGCCTCCGACACACCTGATGGGTATCCTGTCTTAATTGATTTCTGCCAAATCCCATAGCGAGTTTCACTATACTCCGACTTTGTATCATGGCTTATGTAGTTTTTTCCACCTACGAGCAATATCATAGATCGGTCGGGCTTATTCACGAAGTCCCAAAAGTCCTTATCCTCGTAGTAGTATTCATTTACAAATACCGTAAAGTATACATACTCACCATCCCCTTCACGCACAAATGGGATACGATTCAAGTTGCTCTTCAGATACTCAAACATTTGATGCACGTCTCTCAAATCACGGTGCCCACGTCCAGGATAAGCAGCTACTTGAGAATAGGCAGTAATAGGATTGAGATAAAATTCCACCCAATTGATGTCTTTAGGTCCAAAGGGAGTATTGACAATATAAAGCTTACTTAAGTCTTGCTCATTTTCAAAGACTGCCTTCAAAGCATTCTTTTCGAACTTCATCACAAACTGCACAAAGTGAGAGTCAAAAGACAACTTTCGAGGACCATTGGAGACCTGTCCCTCAGCACCAGTGGCTGGCTCTTTAGTATGATCTGTCGCCTTAGCCTCCACAATAATATCATCCACCCCCTTCACCGTGATATCATATTGATAAAAGGTATTGCGCTTGCAATTAAAGTCGGCAGCATTACCATTAATATACCCGAGATGAATAGTGTACTTCACATAGGCAATCGTTTCAGTACCATCAGCTTCACTCTTTTGATACCTACCAGTAAGCACCACATACGTACCATTATCAGGAGCATTCACCCAAGCACCATTCTCCACCTTGCCATTCCCCAAGTCTTGCTTTTCTTGGAGCTCTCTGGCCTTATAATTAGCTGGAGTATTCTTGGCTGGCTTGATATTTTCAAGCTGATAGTAGACAAATGAATTGGCCGCTTCACCCCCCTCAGCATCACCCTCAAACACCTTTGGAGTAGCGATATCAAAGAAGTCCGCCGCATCATTTACACCGCCATACGAGAGGGAAGAAGGAAAGACCGAAACCCTCTTAGGCACACGGTGTACCGTCCAAGACTGAGGCGTAAAGCTAATACCCGCCTCAGCTTTGATAGTAAATTGCACCTTCGCAGCTACACGCACCAACTCCACATCTACCGTGCTATTCGCCGCTGGGGCAGAGCCCAGCTCCGTTACTCCCGACATCAATAGTCGCCCATTGATACGAGAAACCGTCTCATTAGAGATCTGGGCAAAGAGAGACTTCAGACTGTTTTCGTCTTTTACTTCTTCTTGATCGCTCAGTTTTGCCCGTGTAATATCCAATATCGAGGGTGTGAACTCATCACCAACATTGGCTATAGCATAAATCTTTCTAAGTGCAGAGGTAGTAGAGACCTCTACAGTACCTTCTGTGGGGCCGCTGGAATTTCCTCCATACTCCTTCTTATTCTGCAAGTCGGTGTAATTGTAGAAAATTCGGTTGAGAATATTGCCATCACCATCCACCATAAAGAGGTAAAGGTTGTGCACCTTATGCTCCTCATAGCCGGTAATGGCAGCCCTCAAAGGCTGCTCCTCTATTGCCAAGGCGGCTGAGTAGTTGACGCTAATTTTCCAATCTTCTGTATCTCCAGTGAGCTCTCCATCACGCATATTAACGCACGAAGAACCGATGGTCACCAAAGCTAAAAAGGACAATATATAGGTAAAGTAAACTCTCATATATCTCACTTATTCAAAAGGTATTTCAATCTTCCGGACATCCCAAGGCTTCACCACATAGTGCACCTTAATATCCAAGTCAGAAATCAATTCTGGCACAGTAATATCAAACTGATACTCATGATTCCGAATAATATTAAAGTTGGGGATATTATCGTGGTTCTGCCCATAAGCTATCTCAAAGTAATCATACTCACCCAACTCATTAGAGATAATAGGGATATTATATGATGAGCCATCCTTCATAACAATCGTGAGGTAACAGATGCTCCCTTTGCCAGGACTCCTTTTATAGGAATCCCAGTACAAGTTTGGGCCAGAAACACCCAAAATATTTTCAGGAATATACATTTGTGCTTGGTAAGTACCACGTTCAAAAGCCTCTTCATCGGCCACTTTAAACTCCCTTCTGATCAGTTGACCCTCTGGGAAATTTGATGGACTACACTCCATATAGCTGTGTACAGGCTTTATGTTTTGCATCACCACCCTCTCAACCCCATCTGCACCCTCGATGATACGTATGCTCACCTTTGCTGCAGTACGAATCAAGTTCACAGTTTCTTGCTCTTCGCCTGTTTCTTTTTTGGTGGGGTAGCTACTAATAGGCATGAGCGATCCATTTCCCTTGCTCTTTGGCAGAAACAGCTGAGGTTCTTCCCTCGTTGTTGCTTGTGCCGCCCACACCATATTATTCTCGTAGATTCGAGACATCGGGAAGTAATAGTCTTTCCCTGCCCCATCATAGAGCTCAAGCCCTCTATCACGACTTCTAAAAGGCTCTATCTCTCGCAAGGTTTGCTTCAAATCATCATAAGTCTTTATCCCCAATAGAGTATTTCCCCACGACACAGGGAAATTGGCAATAAAGCAGAAGTGAAACTTCTTTATCTTCCCCTGCGCGAGAGGTATTCCCAACACAAAATCGCTATTATAGACGAATGAAGCCTTCACCAGCTCGCCTGTAGTGGCATCGTAGACCAGCACAGCAAGTCGTGCCACATAATCCTCAAGATCCGTATGATCACTATTTACAGATAGCTCATCACCCTGAGCTCGTGTATTACTATCCCCTGGCATCTTAATCCCCGACATCACAAACCTCAAGTAGGTAGTATACTTATCGGACGATGAGCTAGGTGATTCTTCACGTTTGCAACCCACCGATAATACCGTCATCAGCAGGGTTACCAGCAGTGCTACTGTATGATATTTATTGGACATCATAGTTTGCTCTTATTACAAGACACCTTAATATCTATTGGCCAACTCCACCGCAAAGGAGTGGATGACATAGTTATTGACAAGGATGTTGATAACAAGTTGGTGGTTACTACACTCCTTGCACTTATCTTCGATCTCCAATACCACATTGAAGTCATGTGTACACTCCAGATTTACATTGGGATTCTCTAGCAATACCTTGCCTACGAGGTCCTGCTTGAAATAGACCTTATCCTCCTTAGTATTGTACACGCTCAGGACATTATTATAGCCACTCTTCAGCTCCATCAGAGTATAGGCTAGCCTTACCGAGCTCTCATTGCGAGAGACCTCTGTCCCAGGGTAAGTAAGTTGTGCCGCCCCTAGAGGCATCCTCCCATTGATAAGAGAGGTACCATTGGCGGATGATATCGTAATCTTAAAGTCATCAATATCTAGCTCTTCACAAACACTCTCGTGGAGCTTTAACTCCAGATTGAGTCGATTGGTAACTTCAAGCATGTTGATAGCAACTTCGTCAAACACCGAACCAAACTCCTTGCGGTCGGGTAGCGATACCACCTTGCTCTCGCCACGCCACACTTGGTGACCATCGAGTGCCAAAGCGTTGCCATCCTTGGAGCGAAGGGTGAGCATCACCTCCTCCTTAGTTGTCTTACCCACAATATATTCATTGAGGGAAAAATACTTATCTGTACCACCTGCCCAAGCGATGAAGGAGTATTGCCCTTTCTCCACTGGCGGCAGCTCTACTTTATAGGCCTTCACGAGATCCACCATACCCGCCACACGCTCTATCTTTACCAGCTTATCATGGAGGTCAAAAGCAAATACATGCAATCCATCTACCTCACCCACAGCTGTAGGCTCATCCATACAAGGGGTCTGGTGATAAAAGCTGATATACACACCTTGAGGACACTCTTCAAGATCCTCATAGATGTACTTGTCACAGCCTGAAAAAAGGAATACCATGAGGGCTGATAGCACTAGCGTAATTGAAGATACTCTCATCATAAAAAACCTATTTGATTGAAATAGCAAATAAAGTAAAGCTATAGGGGCACCCACCACGGTACCACCAGTGAGCAACGAAATACGATGCCCCTATAGCAAATGAATAACTAGCTTTCGTTCCTTAGCTAAGGAAGTAAATAATTAGTAGCGGTTACTTACATCAACACTGTAGCTATGGATAGTCCAAGGCAACACCTTAATAGAAACTGATAGATAAGTCTTATCGGTCTCTGGATCATCATTAGGAATAATTGGGTTCTCTGGATTGTCTGGGTTATTTGGATCATCTGGATTCAAAGGATTATTAGGCACGCCAATCTCCTTGAAACCATTGATATGAGCATGATAAACCTGATTGCGTACTGTAGGTGACTCGGTGATCTTCTTATCTGGATCGCTGTAAGCCACATTAGGATTCAACCAAAGTACATACTTCATCACACCAGCCTTGTATTCGGTAGCTTGCTGACCCTTAGCTTCAGCCAAAGCACGAGTCTTGTAGAACTTACCATCCGACATACCCAAGAACACATTTTGATCAGCAACACCAGCCTCCTCTGCATCATTCTCACCGTATACCTTATCTACAGTAAACTTACAAGTGAGCTCGAAGTAGGTCATATTACCCTTCTTGTATTTACCAGTTTCATGGGTTACAGGAAGCACAAACTTGCTGAACTTCTCTGCTCCAAGGGCTGTATGAACAGCATCTTTATCATAGCTAATAGCTTGTAGTTGCTGTGGATCATTAAGGTCAGAGTAATCAAAGTAAGTTTTGTTATTGGTACTCCAATCTGTTCCTGTAGGCACAAAGCTATATACTGGCTCTGGAGTCGTCCAATCAGCCTTATGCATATTGTAAAACTTAAGGTTGCTCTGTCCTACAGCATACTTAATATCAGTGATAGTGATGGTGCTGATCTCTTTACCATTGCTATTCTTAACCTTAATAGTCTCCTTTAGGTCAGCAGCTTTGGTCATAATCGCACGAGATACCACACGGCTCACCACAATGTCAGCACGGTTCTTTGTACCATCAATAGCCTCTTTCATAGTTGCCTTATCAACCGTGATTGCTGCAGCCTCCTTGTCGTTAGTCATCATAACGATCTCCTTACCACCATTATAGGTAGCCACATCAGCAATAGAAGCTACAGTAAGCTCCAACTTCTTAAACTCAGCATCGAAGTCATCCCAATCTACAGTTTTCAACCGATCATAAGTAAGGTCATTAACGTCATTAATAACTGCATAAGCCTTTACCTTCTCGCCTTCTGTTGCCTTCACAGCAAGAGTAGGCTTCAAAAAGCCATCTTGAATACCCTCAAATGAACCCTCATTGAAAGTTGAGAAATCAACCCTTTGCTTAGTTTCATTAACCAGGTAGACGGTAATCTTCTTAATCTTGTCACGACCCTTCCACTCATCGAACTTCTTGTTATGATCATCTGGAAGAGCACGCATTCCCTCTACTCCCGAGAAGGCGATACGAACGCCCACATAAGTATCTAGTTGGCTGTCTGTTGAGTCTGGAGTGTTACCTCTCTCGTTATTACAAGAAGCGAAACCCAGTGCAAGGGCGATAGCCATCCCCATTGAAAGAAATTTCTTCATACTTTTTGTTTTGTTAATTATTAAACTACTATATGTTGTTACTACTTATTTGCTCACCTGCTCAAGTTCCTTGAGGTTATGTGCTGCTTCCACCGTATCTCCAGCAGCAACAGCCTTATTGAAGCAGTCAATCGCACGCGCAGTGTCACCCAGCTTAGCGTAGGCTACACCCATATTATTGAGTGCAGCAGCGTTATTGCTGAGCTTACTCAGACGGTCGATAGCTGCCTGATAGTTACCACCTTCTATATCCGCTGCGCTCGCATTGATGATAGCAACCGGCTCATTGGGATAGAGACGTGCCGCAATATCAAACACCTCCTTAAACTCCTTACTCTCCGCCGAATAACTCTTAGCGACGAGATACATCTCGTTTAGGCTCAAGAGCTTTGGATTGGTCTTGATAACCTCCCTTGCCTCATCCACACTAAAGGGGCGCACCTTATAGGCTATCACATACTCGGTACGACGGAGTGGTGGATAGTAGACTTTCAGGAGCTCGCTGTAGGTCTTACTGTCATCGATAGCCCTTAGTTTGGCGTCACGAGCATCAGGATTGGATGTAGTTGCAATCACATCAAGCACCTGAGACTTGGTTGAAAGAGAGGACTTGCTCACCGCCTCCTCTAGTCCCTTCCAGTCTTCTCCATGACCTGCCACCNTNAACTGGCTCTTCTGTACCCCATGTGCTGAGACAAGATACTCGGCAAAAGCATTGGCTCGACGACCGGCAAGCGCACGATTACTCTCAAAGTCCCCCTCAGGAGAAGCGTAACCCTCGATAGAGAACTCTGTAATGGTGAGATCCTTATTTTTCACCACNTCACTCACCACTTTATCTACACGAGCAAACTCTGATGCATTATTCTTATAGTCACGGATAAGGTCGTGCTTAGCCACCACGAAGTTGAAAGTGGCAGTATGCCTATCGGCACGTACCTTCACGGGCTCTACCTCCGGTGTAATATAAGAGAGTACAAAGACAGGTTCCTTGACAAAGGGCGTCAGAAGCACTTTCGCATCCTCATGCACAAAGCAATCGGCACATCCATGTACCACCTCCACAAATACTAGCTCTGCCTCAGACATATAGCTCTCAAAAGGCATACGCTGACTATAGGTAATGGACTGCTTACTCCCATTTTTGCGCATAAAGTCCATCTTGGGATCCACCTGCCA
>NZ_KB904254.1 GCF_000379925.1 Porphyromonas levii DSM 23370
CACGAATAATTTTCTATCCCCAAACCACCTCAACACCCTACTCCAACACCCAACACCCAGACCACCCTCTCCAAACAACGCCTACCCCCACAAAACAAAACTCCTCCCCTACCCACCATCGCCTACTCACCAGAGTACCATCGCCTACTTGCCTGAGCAAAGAGGTTCCCTCTAGGGAGGGACTCCAGTCTCTCCCCAGAGAAACTCCAGTCCCTCCCTAGAGAGACTTTCCCCGCTAGCGCTACCCCTGCCCTCCACTTTCCCATCGTTCACCAAACTTCTATCAGCAAGAAGCGGCATGGAGTAGTCATGAAAACAAAATAGCATAAGCTATTACAGACAATGGATTTGTCTTATAACAAATTAGTGCAGTGTGCGACAGGCTCGGTTGAGGGCAAAGCACGAGACCATGGATAGGGAGCTACGCAAAATAGTCCCCCTTCCTCCCCTCACGCAGTGCGGCAGAGCCGCACTGCGTGAGGGGAGGAAGGGGGAAGGAGGCACGCCTTCACCACGCCCTCCTTCGTCGTGGATCTTATAGCTCCACTCCTCAGTTCAGACGAGGCTAACGAAAACTGCGCTAATGTAATCTGATAATATTCTATTTATCAACATGTTGCCCTTTTAACATTTACACCACCGAAGAACGCATTATCTAGAATCATCCTTCCAGTATATAAAATAACCCTCTATCCCTACGAATACATTTGCCTCCTTTGTAATAGTTCATTCGTATTCAGTGGACGTAATGAAGAGAATTGGGGAAGCTATCCAACTTTCATTGCTGCCTCTCCCCCAAAGTAGAAGTCATACACATTGTATATATAGAGCATAACAAAATAAAGACCCGAGCAGGACAATTACTATTGTCGCTACTCGGGTAGTTTACATTGCCTCTTCTCCGTATGCCGACCTCATGCCCATAAAGGGACTTGAGTCATTTAGCACAAGAGAGACTTTCCCTGAATCTATCGCTTATCCGAGGGAACTAGGGATGGTTCAGAGAGGATCAGGGAGATTGAAGGTATCGCCTTCTTCGAGTGTTCCCACCTTATACCCCTTACTGAGCCATGCCATACGCTGCTTTGAAGTACCATGGTTGAAAGCATCTGGCACGGTATAGCCTTGCGCTTCCATCTGTAGCTTGTCATCGCCAATGGCATGTGCCGCATTGATACCCTCCTCTAGGTCTCCAGGCTCCAGCGAACCGTACCTCGCATTATCGTGGTGTGCCCACATCCCTGCAAAATAATCGGCTTGTAACTCTAGGCGTACACTCACCTTGTTGGCATCCGTCTTACTCATCTGAGCCATCTGCTGGTGCGCTTGGTCTAGGATGCCCAATAGATGCTGCACGTGGTGTCCCACTTCGTGCGCAATCACGTAGGCATAGGCGAAGTCACCACCTGCTTTGAGCTGCGTCTTCATCTGCTTAAAGAATGAAAGGTCGATATATACCGTTTGGTCTGCCGAACAGTAGAATGGACCGACCTGAGACGAAGCACCGCCACATCCGCTCTGCACCGCATCGGTAAACATTACGAGCTTTGGTGGCTGATATTGTAGCCCTTTCTCGGCGAATACCTTAGTCCACACATCTTCTGTACCAGCGAGAACGACTTTTACGAGTCTAGCCAGTTCCTCCTCCTCAGCCGTAGGCACATACTCCTGGGTTGTCCCTTGCTGTCCTTGTATTATCTCTCCAGCGCCCTCCTTGAGTACGTCAAGAGGGTTGCCGCCCATAAACCAAGTAATCAAGCCCACAATGATTAGGCCACCTATACCCATCGAAGCACGCTTGACGCCCTTTCCACGGCGATCCTCTACATTACTACTCTCTCTTCGTCCATCTAGTTTCATATAACTCTATCTAACTCATGAATGATTCTACTGAGACAAAGATAAATAAAAAGCGCATACCCTCCCACGCTTAGGAAAGAACACATGACCACCATCGTGATATATCACAGTGGTGTATAGTGGTTAGATGATGCCGACGGAGAAGTAGACCATTACTCCTGCCAGCACGATATAACCGATGGCGTATGGTAGTGCTGAGGCAAGAATCTTGCCATCCTCGCCCTCCATGCTACATGCGGCTGTTGCGATAGCGATACTCTGAGGTGAGATAATCTTACCTCCTGTTGCTCCCGCTGTATTCGCAGCCACCAACCAATTGTGGTCGGGGTAGCTGATTTGGGTCGCTACATTGGATTGTAGTTTACCAAATAGGATATTGGAGGAGGTATCGCTACCCGTAACGAAGGTACCAATAGCACCAATCAGTGGCGCGAAGAGCGGATAGAGACTTCCTGTAGCTGCTGCAAGTGTAGAAGCAATCACCACAATCATACCAGCATAACCCATCACAGAAGCAATAGAAACTAGGCTAAGAATCGTGACTACGGTCTTTCTGAGCCCTACTACCGTCTTGGCGAGTATCTGCATCAGTTCCTTGAAAGAGAGCCCCTGGATAAGTCCTCCTATTACGCTACCAAGGAAAAGCATCAGACCAGCATTGGAGAGCCAACCGAAAGTAAAGAATTTGCCCTCCGGATATATAGGTAGGTGTACTTGGCTCACGAGGTGGCTCTTCAGGAAAGCACTCACTGGAGGTACTAGTGGTCCACTCAACACAATGAATACTAGGATGAAGAAGTAGACACTCCAAGCACGCAGGTTGGCGCCTAGTGATGCCTTATTGCCCTCCTCTCTCGTGCCCTTCTTGGTAAAGAGCTTTGCGTAAAGGATAATCACGAGTATTGCTGCCACGCTACCGAAGATTGCCGGTGTCTCCGCCCCTAGGTAACGTGCCGATACGTATTGCACCACGAGGGATACCACTCCCACGAGAAGTGCCAGCACGATATTTTTCACAAGCGCTTTGCGGCTACTATCGGTGAGGAATAGGATTATGAAGGGCAATATAATCATCAGGGGTGATAGCTGTAGTACCACCTTGGAGGAGATATCTAGTAGATCCTCATGCGTAGCGGCACCATTGGCTGCCACTTCGTTGGCGAGTGTTGTCACCGGCACGCCTACAGCACCAAAGCCTGTGGGCACACTATTGGCAATCAGCGATACAAGGGCGCTAAACCCTGGCTTAAAGCCTAAAGACATCAGGATAGCAGCGGGGATAGCAACAGCGGTACCGAAGCCCGCCATACCCTCGAGAAGCCCTCCGAAGCCCCAAGTGAGGAGAAGCACCGTGATGCCCTTATCATCGGAGAGCGAAGTGAACTGTCGTTTGAGGAGCTCTATATCGCCACTCTTGAGTAGGATATTGTAGCTATAAATAGCCATCAGTATGATGATAAGGATTGGGAAAGTAGCTTTAAGTAATCCCTCCACCACAGCCCACCACACACCGCCTTGGGTGTAAGCAGCAGGGGCGAAGTCCAATCGCTCAGGCAGGAATAGTGCTACCAGCACGGTAACTACCAGCGTAATAAAAGCGCTCTTGTGCCCAGGCATCTTGAAGCCCAGCATCAGCACAAATAGGAGGATAATCGGGAGGATTGCAAATAATATGTCCATATTACACCTTTGTATATATTACGTGAGTAGCACTATTGTTTCCTTTGCTCCATGAGCACCCTTTACAAGTGCTTGTTCGATATCTGCCGTCTTGGATGGACCAGAGATAAAACCTCTATACTCAGCAGGGTGGTTGGCAGGGACGCGCTGGTAGGCTTCGTGCATTGTATTTACCAGTTCGTTCCTATCCAGGAGTATCAGCATCGCTTCCGAGATGAAGTAGATAGCACGTTGGCGATAGCTCTGTTCGAAATAGACAGCGCCATTTTCGCAGACGCCAAACTTGCCTCTCATTACCACTAGGTCGGTGCCATTGAGTTCGGCTGGAGTTGCGATGTCGTCGGGGTTATAAGTAGCTACACCCACCTCAGGTAGGTTGCAGGCAATGCGCTGAGCATCGGGGTAAAGGCGTCGGATAGCTTGGTCTATGGTCTCTCCCTCTTGGAGGAGCTCAGCTCTACCTCCTACTCCTGCCGAGATATCGATAAACTGCTGTAGCTTGTCGATATACGACGTGTGGTTGATATTTATCTCGGGCAAAGGATAGCGCTCGCCTGTATGCCGACGCAGGCTATCCAAGATATATTGTTTACTATTACTCATAATGTTGGATTACTTCTTGTGATTTTCCTTCCACCAGTTATTGAACGACTGCTTGGCAAACTTCGGTAGCTCTCTTGCCTCTCCCCACGCATTGAGCTTATTGTACAAGAGTGGGCGAGGTAGTTTATTGGCAATAGGTGCCAATCGGAGTGCGGTATTGAAGAGCCCAGGGCTATTTAGCACTGGTGTCATGGTCTGAATCATCAATTTCTTTTCCTTATTAGCCTCTCCGAGCCTATCGAGCTTCTGTCTCCATACATAGATCTGCTCGCCTAGATCCACCTTTACAGGGCAGACATTAGAGCAGGAGAGACAGAGCGAGCAAGCAGAGACATTGCCCGAATGCTCGTGTGCATCATGGAGCATCCCTAGGTTGATACCTATAGGACCAGGGATAAAGTAGCTATAGGAGTAGCCACCACTACGACGATACACTGGGCAGGTATTCATACATGCGCCACAGCGGATACAATTGAGTACCTTGCGGTGCTCAGGCTGAGCGAGAATCTCCGAGCGCCCATTATCTACTAGTATAAAGTGCTGCTCCCCACCCTCATGAGGTCGACCAAAGTGTGCAGTATAGGTCGTACTGGGCTGTCCTGTAGCCGAACGTGCCAGCAATCGGGTGAATACAGCTAGGCTATCGCGGTTGGGAATTAGTTTGTCTATACCGAAAGCAGAGATATTGAGCTTCTGGCACGCCATACCCATATCGGCATTGCCCTCGTTGGTACAGACCACCACCTCACCTGTCTCAGCAATGGCGAAGTTGCCACCAGTCATTGCGGCATCGGCATTGAGGAAGTCCTGCCTGAGCGATTTGCGCGCTTGGTGGGTGAGGTAGGTAGGATCCGAATTGCCCCTCTCGCTCCCAAGTTTATTTTCGAATAGTTGTCCCACGGCTTGCCTCTTGATGTGGATTGCAGGCATCACGATATGGCTTGGATGCGCGCCCATTAATTGCAAAATGCGCTCGCCGAGGTCGCTCTCCACTACATCTATCCCCCTCTCCATCAGATACTCATTGAGCTCGCACTCCTCCGAGAGCATGGACTTGCTCTTGACCATCTTCTTTACTTCGTGCTTCGCCAAAATCTCATGGATAATTTGGCGATACTCCTCCGCATCCTTAGCGTAGTGCACAAAGCATCCATTGGCAGTTGCCTGTGCCTCGAACTGCTCTATCAGTTCGGGCAGATGCGACGTACTGTACATCTTGATATCATGGGCGAGTTGGCGGAGCTCCTCCCACTCTGGGATGGCCTTGCTCAGGCGGTCGCGCTTCTGTCGTACGAGCCAAAGGGTCTCGTCGTGCCACTGCGCATTATCTTTATTCTCTTGGAAGGCTTTGGCAGCCTTAGCGTGACGTGTACTCATAAGTTAGCTGTTAGGATTTGTAAGAAATGGATAGTCTGGATAGGTAGATGCTCACGATCGATGACGCCCTGCATGTGCATGAGGCATGAGCTATCGGCACCTGTGATATACTCTGCACCTGTGGCCATGTGGTCACGTACCTTGTCGTGCCCCATACAGCCCGATACATCAGGCTCCTCCACAGAGAAGAGTCCTCCGAAGCCGCAGCACTCATCGATGCGCTCTGGCTCCTTCACCGTGATGCCTTCTACCTTTTCTAGTAGCGCACGTACCTTATTGAAATACGGCATGGTACGCTCCGATGGTGCCGAGAGCCCGAGCTCGCGTACACCGTGGCAGCTATTGTGGAGGCTTACAGTATGAGGGAAGCGACTAGGGAACCGCTCAGGCTGTACGATATCGTGGAGGAATTCTGCGATGTCGTATATATACTGAACCGAGTGACACTCGTGCGGCTCACGCCCTAGTATACCAGGGTGGAACTCCTTGACAAAAGCAACGCAACTAGCTGATGGACCTACGATATAATCATACGCCAAGAAAAGTCGTTCGAAGCGCTCAGCCAACTGAAGCGACTTTCCTTCGTATCCACCATTAGCCATAGGCTGCCCGCAGCAGGTCTGGTCGAGTGGATAATCTACATCCAATCCCAACGATTTGAGTAACTTGTAACACGCGATACCCACCTCTGGGTACACAGCATTGATATAACAGGGGATAAACAACCCTATCTTTTTCCCTTTCAATTCATTATTCATATTCAGCAGTGATGATTCATTAAATATAGGCGACCATTCTCAATATCCCCAAATGTAGGTATTTTCTAGAAAACACAATAGAAAATAGCAAATCAAACGATGTATATTTCTATTTATCCTAATATTATAGGACAAATGCCAAACATATCTGGGTATTTACTTGATAACAGATAGGACTTCGGCAAGGGATAACGACTGTGGAACTAAAATAGGGCATATAGGGGGAGCGCTGGATACCACCTTTGTCTATTAGGGGGGAAATGGGTATTTTTGTTTGGTATGAATGATGGGGAGGGCTAACTGAGACGACAAATTGATAATGAAGCAGGTCAAGCGAATAGGTATTCTATCTTCGGGCGGTGATGCGCCTGGTATCAATGCCACCATTAGAGCGGTGGCAAAGACAGCGATAACAGCACACGGCATGGAGGTATTGGGATTTCAGGGTGGTTTTACCGGCATCACCAATAAGAACTATGTAGAGCTCAATATGATGAACCTCTCTAGCCTACTCAGTATGGGGGGCACTATTCTGGGCAGTAGCCGCGACAAGGCTTTTCGTAAAGCATTACTCAAGGATAGCGCTGCACTGGAGGAGTTCAAGAAGTCTTGGAAGGAGCTAGGGCTCGATGCTATTGTCTGCATCGGGGGGAATGGCACGCAGAAGACTACTGCAGTAGTCTCCGAACTTGGCTTCCCTGCAGTGGGTATCCCCAAGACGATTGATAATGATGTGTATGGTACAGACATCACGTTTGGATTCGATACCGCAGTAAGCATCGCGACCGAACTAATCGACCGCATCCATAGCACAGCACAGAGCCACAACCGCGTGATTGTGGTGGAGGTGATGGGGCACGAAGCAGGGTGGATAGCGCTCCACTCTGGTATGGCAAGTGGTGCGGACGTTATCCTACTGCCTGAGCTTGGTTGCGAACTCGATATCGTCTTCCGTGCTATCCGAAAGCGCTATGAAGAGGGGAAGAACTATGCGATTATCGTGGTAGCGGAGGGCGTTGTATTTGATGAGCAGAAGGAGATCCCAGAAGAGCAATGCGAGTCGGCAGGGCACTACCTCTCCCGTAAGCTCCGAGAGGAAGCGGGTATCGATAGTCGGGAGACTGTCCTCGGTTATGTACAGAGAGGCGGAGCGCCCTCATCGTTCGACCGCAACCTCTGTACCCGATTTGGCGGGCACGCCTCTCAGCTCCTTGCCGATGGGATATCGGGCGTTATGGTGAGCATGAAGGGAGGTAAGATTACCCATGTACCGCTTAGTCAGGTAAGAGACAAGCTCAAGCTCGTACAGCCCAATGATGAGCTCATCCGCGAGGGACGCCGTATGGATGTCTGCTTCGGGGTGGACTTCGCTGATATTCGCACTAAGCTAGAAAAATAGTAGAGATAGGGACGTACCATGCTTGAGATACAATTTAAGATACCCTATTATATAGGTGTAGCAGGGCAGGCACTTCAGTGGGTGGGGCGCATCAACGGCTCCGAGATGACCTTCAACCTGAAGCCCGATGATGCTAATTACTATTGGAGCCTACTCCTCAGTGTGCCAGGGGAGTCAACGGCTGAATTGATTTATAGTTATCGTGTAGTGCAGGGCGATTCTATCATCCGCACCGAACCCCCTCTTGTGCCGCACTCTCTTAGGCTCTCGCTGGCGCAGGGTGAGACCAGCGGTAGGATTGCTATCGATGACCGATGGATAGATACCACTGCAGAGCACCGAATGAGCGACGCTCCCCTAGCCGAGCTACTGGGGCGCACCGACCTTTCGCGCCTTAGGATACCCTCTTTCGATACGGGGTCGGGCGATGTCTTCCTCATCCATAGTTTTCAGGAATACAAGGGAGAGCTACTCGTAGTAGGTGCTGACCCCTCTATCGGGGCTTGGTATCCGGAGAAAGGGCTGACGCTTGCCCTGAGTCGTAAGGGCTATCTCCTCCAATTCCCTAAGCGGGTAGCCACTGAGTACAAACTGGTGTGGCGGCTTCCCTCGGGCGAAGTGCGCTGGGAGCTAGGCGAGAATAGGTACTATCAGCCGGACGATGACGGTATCTTTACCTTCGGTCACCTCGATCTGCCGCACTTCGAGGGCGCAGAGCCTATGCACCGACAGCTAACGGGGACGGCGGTACCGCTCTTCTCCTTGAGAGGAAGGCATACCCAAGGGGTTGGCGACTTCACTGCCGCCACTGAGCTACTTGATTGGATGCAGCGTACTGGGCAGTCTGTCCTACAATTGCTCCCTATCTACGATACCACCTTCACCCGTACCGACCGAGATTCCTACCCCTATAGTGCCATCACCACTTACGGCATTCATCCTATCTACCTCGACCTTCGGGCATTGCCAGGCTTTGCCGAAGCGCCTGAGAAAGAGGAGTGGTTGCGCACCGCTCGAGCGCTAGAGGCGGAGCCCAAGGTGCAGTTTGCGAAAGTCTTAAGGTTCAAGGAAGAAGTGATAGAGTGCCTATTCCAAAGATGGAATGAGCGCCCCAAGAGTCGGCAGTTTAGCCATTTCTTCCGTACAGAGCAGGCACAGCTATTACCCTATGCCCTCTTCTGTGCCATCCGAGACCGCTACCCCGACACCCTCGTGGCGCATTATCCCTACTACGCTGAGGTATTACTCAGTTGGGAGAAAGATAAGAGCTATCTAGGGGAGAACCTAGAGGAGGCTGTATTACGGTGTGCTTTTGTACAGTATCACTTGTATAAACAATTGGGGCAACTAGTGGAGGAGGCGCACAAGCGAGGGATATTGATTAAGGGCGATCTCCCCATTGGTGTAGCACGTAATAGCATAGATGTCTGGGTCGAACCCCATCTGTTCCACCTCCATCTAGATGCAGGGTCTCCGCCCGATGCCTTCTCCCCTACAGGACAAGACTGGGGATTCCCTACTTACAACTGGGCGGAAATGGAGCGGGAGGGCTTCGCATGGTGGCGTAGACGGCTACAGAGTATGAGCCGTCACTTCGATGCCCTGAGGATAGACCACATCCTTGGGTTCTTTCGTATCTGGAGCATCCCAGCAGGGTCGGGCGATGCCTCGCTCGGGTGGTATGTCCCCGCTCTTGGCTATACCGCTGAAGAGGTTTCGGGGGTGGCAGACTTCTGTAATAGAGATGAGCAAGGGCTCTACCACCCGCTTATGGAGCCCCAGCAGCGTAAGCGTTATGCGCTCCTCTCTCACGAGCTGAAACAAAAGATAGCAGCTCTCTCCGACGATTACTACCATCACAGGAACGAAAGCTTATGGCGAGAGACCGCACTCAAGAGGCTTACCAAGGTGATGACCGCCAGCGATATCTTGCTGTGTGCCGAAGACCTTGGGGTGTTGCCCAAGAGTATTCAAGAGGTGCTCTCCTCTCTAGAACTCCTCTCGCTCGAGGTGCTCAGGATGCCTAAATGCCTTGGCAAGCGCTTTGTGGAGCCACAGGATATCCCATGGTTATCGGTACTCACTACGGGGACGCACGATATGGCTTCGCTTAGGGCTTGGTGGGCATCCCTTTCGAATAGTGAGCGCCAAGAACTAGCGGAACTGTATCACTTTACAGACGAGGTAACGCCTCGGGGTTTGGTGAAAGCCTTACTCCGAGAACCTCGGGCACTCCTTTTGATATTGCCCCTACAGGATTGGTTCACGCTTACAGGCTATGGCGCTGAGATTGATCCACAAGATGAGCAAGTCAATATACCCGAAGACCCTCGCCATGTATGGAATTACAGGGTTCCCCTGCCCCGCTAATAATAATAGGAACGCCTCTGCGGTCTAGTCGCTAGACCGCAGAGGCGTTCCTATTATAAGGCTATTGCAAGAAACAACATTCTCATTGTTGCGAGCGATACCGTAGTGATATAGTCTCTATGCCCTAGGTTACTCGCCCTTAATTGTATTGATCTTAAGCGCTTTGAAGAGGTTTACAATCACCAGTGGTGCCACCATAAGGCCACCCGCATACCACCAATGCTTAGCATCGAGCATCTGTAGGTGGAAAATCTCACGAAGCCAAGGCACGAAGAGTACCACCAGTACTAGGGCAATCGAGATCAGCATAGCCCACAGGATAGATGGATTGCGGAAGGGTGAAGTCTTGAAGCTAAACTGTGTGTCGGAGTGGAGGTTGCGGATGTGAAGTATCTGAGATACACAGATCGCAATAAATGCCATCGTCTGCCCCATTGCTTGTCCGCCATCTCTGTAGCCAATAAGGAAGGCTGCCAGACCAATACCACCTATCATAATCCCTTGGTAGATGATTCGCCAGATAAACCCTTTGGTAAAGAAGCCCGCCTGATTATCTCTCGGTGGGCGCTGCATAATGTCTTTGTCGATAGGGTCTAAGCTAATCGCCAGTGCGGGTAGACTATCGGTAACCAGGTTAATCCACAGCAAGTGGATAGGGAGAAGTGGTGTGCCGAGGTTGAATATCGTGGCAATAAAGATGAGTGCGACCTCTCCTATATTAGTAGAGAGAAGGTACTGAATAGACTTTACGATATTCTTGTAGATACGGCGTCCCTCTCGCACCGCTTGCACGATGGTTGCGAAGTTGTCATCGGTTAGTATCACATCGGAAGCCCCCTTAGAAACCTCCGTGCCAGTGATGCCCATTGCCACTCCGATATTGGCTGTCTTGAGTGCTGGGGCATCGTTTACACCGTCTCCCGTCATTGAGACTATCTCGCCATGTTTCTGCCAAGCCTCTACAATCTGTACCTTATGTTCAGGCGCTACTCGGGCATAGACCGAAGTATGTGGTACCGCCTCATAAAGCTCTTCAGGCGAAAGCTGCTGAAGCTCCTCCCCAGTGAGCACTTGGTCACCTTCATTGAGAATCCCCATCTCGGCGGCTATGGCAGTAGCTGTTACCTTGTGGTCGCCCGTAATCATCACTGGCTTAATGCCAGCACTACGGCACTCTGCTACGGCATCGATAGCCTCAGGGCGTGGTGGGTCGATCATCCCAAGCAGTCCTATAAAGGTGAGTCCCTGCTCCACAACCTCTGGCGTAGGCTCTGTAGGTACACTAGAGACCTCGGCTGTAGCCACAGCCAATACCCTCAGAGCCTGCTCAGCCATGGCGATATTGCCCCGCTTGATCTGCTCCCGAATATCATCGGTGAGTGGTAGGCGTTCGCCATGGGCGTAATAGTGTGTGCACACCTCGAGTACCTCGTCGGTACCGCCTTTGAGGTGGGTGACGAGTTGCCCCTCTGGTGAACGATTGATCGTGGACATACGCTTGCGGTCGGAGTCGAATGGCACCTCTGCCTCGCGCTTATAGGTGGCTTCCAGCTCGTTTTTATTCATCCCTATCTTCTCCGCGAAAGCGATGATGGCTGTCTCTGTAGGGTCGCCCGAGAAGCGGTTCTCGGCATTCGGATCATCCGACATATGTGCTTCATTGCTCAGCGAACCGGATAGAATCATTTGCTTCATAGCCTCGCTCTCAGGGAGATCCCCCTTAGAGACATCTAGTTCTTCATCGAGTGTCCATAAGCGCACTATGGTCATTTTGTTTTGCGTGAGGGTACCTGTCTTATCAGAACAGATAACCGAAGCACTACCTAAGGTCTCTACCGAAGGTAGGGTGCGCACAATCGCATTTTGCTTGGCAAGGCGCTGCACACCCATGGCGAGCACGAGGGTAGAAATCACCTGTAGTCCCTCGGGGATAGCTGCTACGGCAAGCGAGACAGCCATCATAAACATATCCAGAATAGAATTACCGTAGATGATACCGAGGGCAAAGATAACGACACAGATACCCAGCGCTACGTAACCCAATACTCTGCCGAGCTGATTGAGGCGCACTTGCATAGGCGTAGCTTGTACATTGGCACTCTCCAGCATGCCAGCTATCTTGCCCACCTCAGTATTCATACCCGTATGCACCACGATTCCCTTACCGCGTCCGTAGGCGATAAGACCGGTAGAGAAAGCCATATTATTCTGATCCCCTGGGGAAACCTCTTGCTGAGCTAGGATAGCTTGGGCATCTTTCTCTGTTGGTACCGACTCGCCAGTGAGTGCCGACTCTTGTATCTTGAGGTTGACACTCTCTATCAGGCGCATATCTGCGGGTACAATATCGCCTACATCGAGAATGACTATGTCGCCCGGTACGATCTCCTCCGAATTGATTTCCTGTACATTGCCACCCCTGAGGACCTTGGAGTGAGGAGCACTCATGGCATTGAGTGCTTCGATAGATACCATCGCCTTATATTCCTGCCATGTGCCGATGATAGCATTCACGATAAGGATGGCTAGGATAATGATACTATCGGTATAGTTACCCGTATGCTCCAAGATACTGACCACAGCCATCACGACTGCCGCAGCGATGAGTACGAATACAAGGCTGCTATTGAACTGCTGTAGGAATAGGCGCCAAAGAGGAGTCTGTTGCTTCTGGTTCAGTTTGTTGGGACCATATTGCTCCCGTCTCGTCTCTACCTCATTAGCTGATAGTCCCTGCTCTACCGATGTCTCCAGATGAGTAGCTACCTCGCTAATAGGGCTATTATAAAAGTTCTCTGATTTCATATCTATTTATTTATCCTTCAATATTATGCTTTCCTGCAAAGGTACACTAAATAAAATTGCTATCAGATAATAACCCTCTATTCACCAACAGTATTCCAATTATTTATGAGCGTAGTAGCTCAATAGATTAGACATTATCTTCGGGAGGGCGATGTGAGGAGTTTATCTCGTTGTCGCCAATCGGGGAGAAGCCGATCCATCGCCTGACGGAAGGAGGCTCCGTGGTTGTGGATATGAAAGTGCAACAACTCGTGCACCACGATATACTCGATCACTTCGGGTGGGTAAAAAGCAAGGCGCATGGCGAAGTAGACCTTCTTGGTATGGGGTAAGCACTTGCCCCAATAGCTACGCACGGCTTTAATATCTGCCCTCCGTACTTCCACTTGGAGGATTTTAGACCACTTGGAGAGAAAGAGGCTTAGCTGCGTCTCTAGATAGGTCACATCCTTGTCTTCGATGGTCTTGGAGTGCTCAGCCATCACCATTTCCCCTTTGGCAGCAGCCTGAGCTATCCAACGTGCCTTGGCGGCGAGGACTTCGGCAACCTCCGCTTCGGTAGCCTGTAGTGGGGCGGACAAATGCACCTGTCCCGTAGTGTGGGATAGGCGCAAGGTGAAATGCTTCACCGCCTTCCAAGTCACGACTACGGGACAGGTGCCTGAGAATAAAGTCTTGATCACAGATTTACCGGAGGATAGAGGGTATTCCACCATGTAGGGTCATCGTGGAGCCAGCGTTGGAACCAAGCCATAGCGCTTTGCATCCAGCGGAGGCGCTTAGCTGGGTCGTAAATACCATGATCCTCGCCATATATCTTGATAAACTCTACCTCCTTACCAAGTATCTTGAGGGCATTGTACATCTGTACGCTCTCTCCGATAGGCACATTGACATCAGAAGTACCATGAAGCAGGAGGATAGGGGTATTGATTTTATCAGCATTGAAGATGGGGCTTTGCTTAGCGTACAGCTCTGGATTGTTCCAAGGGTAGCTGCCGTAGCTCGCTACCGTACTGTAGCCGATACCCCAGGTACCTTCGCCCCAGTAAGAAGCGATATTGCTAATACCTGCGTGGCTAACAGCAGCTGCAAAGGTATCGGTAACGGTCTGCAGGTACATGGTCATAAAGCCACCATAGCTAGCACCGATACAACCAATCTTATCGGCATTGACGTAAGGATGCTGTGCACAGAAGCCCTTCACAGAAGCGATAATCTCATCTGCCGTACGCTGCCCCCAGGCATTGATGTGCCTAGCAGCGTACTCCTGACCCCAGCCAGTAGTACCACTAGGGTTGAGGGTGAGGACTACATAGTCTTGGGCAGCAAACATAGGGAGAGAGTAAGAACCCTCAAAGGTGCGTGCTGTAGGAGAAGTACCGCCATAGTAGTAGACAATCATAGGGTACTTCTTATTGGTATCAAAGTTAGGTGGCAGGTAGAAGCGCCCTGGCACTACGTCACCATTAGGCATCGTAAAGCTCCACTCTGTAGCGGTGCCTAGCTGTAGGTCTGCCATCTTTTTGCTGGCAAGATCATAGATAAGACGCTCGCGCCCATTGCGAATCTGGTAGAAGCGGTCGGAGTTGAGCATGCTTTGTCCAGAGTAAGTAATGAGGGTGCCTCGGTTGTCCACTGCGAACCGGCGTACCACCTCCTCTTTGGTAGGCACCTGAGTGATGCGTCCTGAGCGGAGGTCTACACGGTAGAGCGATACGTAGTCTTTGTTTTCGGCTGTGAAGTAGGCTTCGAACTTATCGAAGAGTGGCTCCACGCTCTTTACACTTGGGTCGAAGTCTCTAGTGAGTGCCTTGGCAGTCTTGGTCTGTCGGTCGTAGAGGAAGAGCTGGTAGTCGTAGGTATTGGCGATGCCATCTTTAGGCAGATTGCGCCCTATGCCATTGAAGGCATTGGCAGTACCAGTGATAAGGAGGTAGCGAGGGTCGGAAGTGTAATTGACCGAACTGATATCGCTGGTATTGCTAAAGAGGGTATCGACCTTTAGGGTCTGGAGATCCATTGTCATATAATCGCCAGCCGAGAAAGGTATCTCTGTAGTGTTGTGGTTGTTGCTGAAGATGATCTCCTTGCTATCCTTAGAGACGCCCTGCAGTGAAGTATCACGGTACCCATAGGTGAGAGGCTGATAGATGCCAGTACGGAGGTCGAAAATAGCTAGGAAGTTACGGTTACGGTAGCTACCCGTGGTATCGTAACGGTCCATAACACGCTCTACAAACTTCTTATTCTCTGGACCCTTGTCGGTCGTGACGTAGATGAGTTTGTCCTCGGTAGGGGTGAAGAAACAATAGCCATCGCTGGGGATAGATGGGTGAAGTACTTCAGTGAGCATAGTAGAGGGGTCAAGGGCGATCAGGCGCTTACCGGTGTCGCTATCCATAGTCACCCACAACTTATCACTACAGGGCATCCACTGCGCAGAGATATAGGTACCATCGAGGTGTGCAATAGGTTTGTCGCCATCGTAGAGGAGGACTGAGTAGACTGGCTTATTATCGACCTTCTCACTAATTGTGAGGGTCGAGTATCTGCCTGATGGGGAGACAGTGGTACCACCTACGCTTTCGCCAGTAAGCATATACTGGATGCTAAGGTAGCTGTGGTCGTCGGTAGGGAACGTAACCTTGGTGTGCTTACTCTCGGGCACAAAGCGAATACGCCACTTAGCCTGCCCGCCAGCATTCGATAGCAGACGAAGCCCTAAGGTATGTGATACACTGGGTTGTAGTTGTACGGGGAGGGTACGGGTCGCCTTTTCGTCGGTCTGCCCTATCTGTTTGCCGTCGAGGAATAGGCGGAAAGGGGCATCGCTCTCAATAATCAGCTTGCCTTTCTCGAAGTTAGTACTTAGGAGCGAGACCAGGTAGGTCTGGATGCTCTTCTTGCCATCGTGGAGGGTGGAGTCGGTAACCATGTAGCCCTCCTTTGTAGCCGAGACATCTCTCAGTAGGCTGTTATCCAAGCGGGTCTGAGGGAAGGTGGCTAGCGTGCTCGTCATATCGAACGCCTGGCCACTAATGTTGACACTATCGCTCATAAAAGGAGCGTTGGCTACCACTGGTTCGAAAGCTCTGTACTTCCCGATGGTCAGGGTATCGCTCTGTGCTGCGGCACCAACCGCAATAAGTGCGCACCCTAGGATTTGGATGATTCTATTCATGCTGTAT
The DNA here is from genome assembly GCF_000379925.1 of Porphyromonas levii DSM 23370. Classification (GTDB taxonomy): domain Bacteria; phylum Bacteroidota; class Bacteroidia; order Bacteroidales; family Porphyromonadaceae; genus Porphyromonas_A; species Porphyromonas_A levii. Next base: position 16,044 of record NZ_KB904254.1, read on the forward strand.
TATAATGTATAAGTTAGTTGTGTGCCGTTCCAATGTCGGATATCTAGCGGTTGTTCGCTGATTCCGAATAGTGTGGAGCCGCTGCCACTCATAGCAGCGTAGATGGCTCCTGCCCTATAAAGCATCTCTTTACCCTCGGCAAGCGTGGGGTGATGGGCAAATATATGTGGTTCGAAGTCGTTGACTAGCCTATGGCGCCACTGATCCAAAGGGAGCTGAAGTGCCTCAGCCACATCTTCCCCTTGCTCATGGGGCTGCACGCCGCCATAAGCCTCAGCGGTGGAGACATGAATATCACTGAGAAGTAGGGTAAGGACTTTGCCGCTCAGGTCTACCCCATAGGGTGTGAGTACTTCGCCTATGCCCTCTGCCATCTGTGGCTCGTCCCGAAGGAAGAAAGGGCAATCGGCACCCAGTCGGGTGGCGAGTGGGTGGAGGTCATCGTAAGAGAGCCCGAGCTGGAACTGCCTATTAAGCAGCATCAGCATATTAGTAGCGTCCGACGAACCGCCCCCAAGTCCGGCGCCAGTGGGCACCCGCTTACGCAGGATAATCTCTACCGGTGGTAGCTCGGGGCGCACCTCCTGAATCATCCTATAGGCACGCACCACGAGGTTGTCCTCAGCTGGCTCTCCCCAAGTGCCGAAGTCGTAGCGCATACGATCGGCAGGGAGGATCTCCAGACTATCACGTAGCGGAATCGGATAGAGTAATGTCTGCAAGTCGTGGTACCCATCAGCCCGCTTGCGAAGTACCCGAAGACCGAGGTTGATCTTGGCTTTAGGAAATACAATCATAATACGAAAGTGCGGAGCAGAGCTATCTCGCTAGCCCAGAGGTCAGGGTTTGGTGTCTCGAGGATAATAGGGACATCGTCGGTACGTGGGTCATTCATGATAAGCTCGAATAGGGTCATACCCATCACGCCTTCGCCTACCGAGGCATGACGGTCTACACGGCTCGCTAGTGCTTTCTGTGAATCATTGAGATGGATCCCACGAAGGTAGCCTAGCCCCACTACCTTATCTAGTTCCCTAAAGGTCTCATTATACCCCTCCTGTGTACGGATATCGTAGCCTGCCGCTAGCGAATGGGCGGTATCGATACACACACCCACACGGCTCTTATCCTCCACCTGGTCGATGATCTCTGCCAAGTGCTCGAAGCGGTGCCCCAGATTAGTGCCCTGCCCAGCGGTATTCTCCAGCACGGCTGTAACGCCCGAGGTCTTGTCGAGTGCGCGATTGATCTCCTCGGCTATCTGAGCCAGACAAGCGCTTTCGCTCATCTGCTTCAGGTGACTTCCTGGGTGGAAGTTCAGCATCGTCAGTCCTAGCTGCTCGCAGCGTTGCATCTCGTCGAGAAAAGCATCCCTACTCTTCTTGAGGTTCTCCGCATCGGGATTCCCTAGGTTGATTAAGTAGCTAGCATGCGGCAGGATATACTTCTGCTCGAACCCTAGTTCTACCATCAGCTCCTTGAACTTCTCTATCTCTGCCGCCTCCATAGGTTTGGGGTACCATTGCCTTTGGTTGCGAGTAAAGAGTGCCAACGCATTGGCGCCAATCTCCTTGGCATTGGTGAGGGCATTTGATACGCCACCCGAAGCCGATACGTGAGCACCGATGTATTTTGTGCGCATAATTATCTTAGAAAATATCAAATTCGTCTACCATTGCAACAATATTCGTACCCGCTTGGTTCGTTCCCGAGAGCCGAACAAAACGGACTTCCTTGGGCTCCGATAGCTTGCAATACTGAGGAATAGGGTTATTCACGATGTTGCCAAACTCTCCGCTCTTAGCGCTGTCCCAGTGCTCGCCATCGGCACTCACCGATAGATCGTAGTGGGTCATCAACTTGTTGCCCTCTCCTTTGGGAGAGTAGACAAAGCCATTGACCATAAGGGTATTGCCGAGGTCGATGGTCAGCCCATCACCGTCTACCTTCTGCCAGCCATCCTTCGCTATAAGGGTCACTTGCGAAGCATCGACCGTAGGCGTTACCTCGGGCACTTGGTGCGCAGACACACTATATATATAGGCCATGCCTCGGCTTTCTAGGAGCTTGAGCCTTAGCTTGGAGGCACGGAAAGGCGCCTCGCTCAGGATAATCCTCTTGTGACCTATTGTAGTACCCTCGCCTACCTTCGTCCAGCCGTTACCTATCATTGCCTCTAGCTCGAAGCGTTCTACATGCTGCCCCTTGGCAATATCCTCTTGGAGTACCACGGCAGAGATTAGCTGCTCCTCGTCTAGTTCCCACTCGGCATAAGTACCTGCTTCGAGGGTAAGTGGCTCGAAGCCCACTACTGCATTCTGTGCATTGAAGTCTCTTACAAAGTGACCAAACTCCCTGAGGCGAGCGACATCCTTATCGTCGAGTCGCCCCTCCCTATTGGGCGGGATATTGAGGAGCAAGGAGGAGTTCATACCTACCGAACTGAAGTAGATATGCGCCAATTGCTCCAGACTCTTAGGCGCTTCACTCTCGTGGTAAAACCACCCTGGACGGATGCTCACATCCACTTCGCTAGGATACCAAAATAGCTCCGTTGCCTCCTCGAGCATAGCACGGCTACCTAGGTCTTGGCTCACGGCATCTATGCCAAGAGCTTCCTCTATCTGCTTGCTCCTATCTAGCGAACTTGGCGGTAGTACGGTAGCGCTCCACTCTGTCTCCCTCCCTAGTCCACGCTCATTGCCTACCCAGCGTACGTCACGCCCCATGATCGCTGTAATCGCATTGGGCTGCAGCTCACTGATCAGCGAAACCACCGCATCCCAATCGTACTCCTGCCGCTTACCATTCGGACCTTCGCCATTGGCACCATCGAACCACACCTCATCTACTTCGCCATAATTGGTGAGTAGCTCTCGGAGCTGCTCCAGATATACTTTATTGTAGGCTTCACCTGCACCATAGGTAGGGTGATTACGATCCCAAGGCGAGAGGTATAGCCCGAGTTTCAACCCATACTTCCTACACGACTGAGCGAGGTCGCCCACGACATCGCCTTTACCCTCGCGCCAAGGCGAACTCGCCACACTGTGCTCCGTGGTCTTGGTAGGCCATAAGCAAAAACCATCGTGGTGCTTAGCGGTGAGTATCACCAGCTTAAAACCCGCCTCAGATAGCTCCTTACACCACTGGTCGGTATCGAGTCCCTCAGGATTGAATAGTGCTGGATCCTCGGTACCATCGCCCCACTCCCTATCGGTAAAGGTATTGATACCAAAGTGGATAAAGGCAGTGAGCTCCAGCTTCTGCCATGCCAATTGCTGAGGTGTAGGCACGAGCCTACTGGCTAGGTCTACCTTCTCCTCGAAAGACATCGATTTGGGAAACTCCAGATGCTTCTCGTAAGTCGTTGTTGTCTCCTTCTGCGTTCCGCAGCTCGCCATGAGTAGCGTAGCTGCCATCATCGCGCATGCTTTGCCTAATCTATTCATACTATATCTTTATTCTCAGTAGTCGCCTTGTTCTGAGCGGCTACACTCTTCATATACCTTAGTACCAAAACGATAGCAGGGAGGGCAATCAGAATCACCCACCATATACCATCCACTTTGTCGATATCCGGCAGGAGAAGGGCTAGGAGGTTATTGAGGAAGTGGAAGAGTATCGCCATCCACAGTCCTCCATAGATCGCCACATATCCGAGCATGCCACCTATCAGTAGACGACCAGGGAAGCCAGTCCACTGCATGTGCACCGCACTGAATACGAGTGCCACTATCCAAATGGCAACATGCTTATTCTTCATCTTGGTAAGCAACCACCCCATGAGTGCGCCCCTGAAAAATAGCTCCTCGCCAAAGGGCGCTGCCACCACTGTACCTAGCCAAATGAGGATGCGTTTCACGGGCTCACGCTCCGTCATAATCTGCTCGTACTGCTCTGTGGTTGCCCGCTCTAGTTCCTCGAAGAGCGCCGGCACGGGTAGAACCTCCATGGCAGAGGTCAGCGCAGCTACCCCAGCAAGCGTGCTGATAAGTAGCAAGAGCATCGGCGCAATATTGCGAGGGACAACATCCTGAGTCCTCAAACGCCACACCTCTTCCATGTGGCTCCGTCGGTAGTAAGTCTCCACCAACCATGCTGGTAGTGCAAAGAGAACAAAGCCCTGCAGCAAAAGCCCTGCATACATAGCCATTTTGGCATCCGATAGCAGCACCAATGCCGGTATCATAATAACGGTGAGCACAATCCCCATAAGCACTAAAAACCCCCAGAGGGAGAAGAAGTAGCCTCCCTTGGGTGTCGCACTGGGGTTATAACTATTCCCTATCCATTCCATACTATTCACGTATTTTGAAATCATTAGCCACAAACTTACCAAAATCTCCTCTTCCATCCACCCATTGCGCTGTACCGCAATCCAGAATAGGCATAAGCCCCCCCTAAACCGAAGGTAGCCCCTAAACCCCCTAAAGGGGGCTTTTGCTCCGCTCCTCAGTTCAAGCGATGCTAACGAAAACTGCGCTACAGTTTCATCCCATTAACAGTCAGTAATAGAGAACATTAGCGCGGTTATATCTCATACCTTTTTCTAATACCCTATATAAGCAAAATTTATTCCTAGGAATAAATTTATTTATCTGTACAAATAAATATATTTATCTCTAGGAATAAATTTCGCTGATATAGGGTATCAGAAAACGGCATGAGCGATAACAATTTTTGGGAGGGCTATAGTCATGAGAAGAGTAAGCCCCCAAACCCCCTAAAGGGGGCTTAGCTCCTCTCCTCAGTTCAGGCGTGACTAACGAAAACCGCACTATTGTTTCACCCAATCCCCAGCCCTATAACAATAGGATACATTAGCGCGGTTTTCGCTAGCCTCGGTTAAGGGCAAAGCCCGAGGCCGTGGAGAGCTAAATACCGTTACTCACGCATGAGTTGCTCGATATCTACGGTCTTCTTATTTTGCTTACGCCTAGCGTGTATCAGTTTATAGACGGCTGGTACCACTATCAGCGTGAGGAAGGTAGAGACTGCCATACCTCCGATGATTACCCAAGCCATACCGTTGCGAAGCTCTGCGCCTGAACCCTTGGAGAGGGCGACAGGGAGCATACCTATAATGGTAGAGAGGGCTGTCATCAAGATAGGTCGGGTACGGATCCTTACTGCCTGAATGAGGGCATCGTCCATGGTCTGACCTTCTCGGAGGGCTTCATTGGTAAAGTCGACCAGAAGGATAGCATTCTTCGCCACCAGACCAACAAGCATCACGACTCCCAGCATCGCATAGATACTCATGGCGGTATTGGTAAGCGCCAATGCCAATAGCGCGCCTACGATAGATAATGGGATGGAAATCATCACCACAATTGGGTCGGTCCAGTTATTGTACAAAAGCACCATGGCTAGGTAGATGAGCATAAGCGATAGGAGAAGGGCAGTGATCAAGACACTCATAGAGTCTGACATCTTTTTCATGTCTCCTGTAGCTTGTATCTTTACGCCCTTCGGCATATCACTCTCTTGTAGCTTACTCATAAACTCCTTGGAGACGGCTCCTGCAGGTACGCCATAGACCTGAGACCTTAGGGTGACCGAACTATTACGGTTGTAGCGTTCGAGTCGACTAGGACCTGTTCCCAGCGAGATGTCGGCGAACTGTGCGAGTCGCACATTCTCACCACGAGGATTGACGAATCCCATATTCGCTACATCATCTGCCTGCTGGCGGTAGGACTTATCGGCGCGGATATTGATAGCATAGTCATCATTGCCCTGGGTGTACTTCAGCTGGTTGTTCCCTTGGAAGTGCATCTGCATGAGTACGCCCACATTGTCAAGCGTGAGCCCTAGCTCTGCCATCTTATCGCGGTCTACCTTTACGATAATTTCGGGGGTGGCATTCTCTACCGATAGTCGCTCTTGCATCACGCCCGAGATAGAGCCAAGGATTTGTAGCGCCTTATCGGCATACCCCATCACGGAGTCGTTGTCGCTACCAGTGATGATATACTCAATGGCTGCCTTGGCAGCTGTACCGGTGAGGTTGACACTAAATATATTTACCTTGGCATCCACAAGATAATCCGAGAGCGGTTTGCGAATACGGGTAATGTACTCCTCTGTCCCTTCTTTTTGCTTATGCAGTTTTACATTGAGTTCGGCGAGGTAAGGCGTTCCCTTGGTGCTCTGGGTATTGTCGCTGGTGAGTCCTACCATGGTTACGATTTCTTCCACCTCGGAGCGCTGCATAAACCAGTTCTCGGCCTTGAGGACGAGGGCATTGGACTCCTCCATGGAGATGTCTTTAGGCATCTCGAGCTGGACGATAAACTCTCCGCGGTCTATGTAGGGCTGGAACTCGAAGTTGATAAACCCTAAGGGGAAGAGTGCAAGTACGGCTACTGTAATCAAGCCCACAATAAGAGCGAGCTTGCCTTTGTGCTTCAGCCCCCATTCAGAAATATTGGAAATCCAATGGGCGAACTTCGAAATAGCCTTCTCGAAGCTAAGTAAGATGCGCTCGAAGAAGTTCTTGCCCGTAAGTTCGTAGATATTACCATACCTAGAGGTAAGGAGCGGCACCAAGGTGAGCGCAGCCAAAAGGCTGAAAAGGATGGCTATGACGATAACGGCACAGAACTGCCGTAGGATGTCAGAGACCAAGGTATCGGTGAAGATAACGGGAAGGAAGACGACCACCAGCACCAAGGTGACGGAGACCACCGTTAGCCCGATCTCTTTCATCGCATCATAGGTCGCCCGCACTCTATTCTTGCCCATCTCGATGTGGCGGTACACGTTCTCAATCACCACGATTGCATCATCCACAATGACACCTATCACGAGTGAGAGTGCGAGGAGCGACATGAGGTTGAGTGTGAAGCCGAAGAGCTTCATGCCGATAAAGGAGGAGATAAGGGAGACAGGTACGACAACCATTACGATGAGGGCGTTCCTAAAGTTGTGTAGGAAGAATAGGATCACCACCGATACCAGTATGATCGCTAGTAGCAAATCGATGAGTACGGAATTGATAGACTGGTGGGTGAAAGTGGTAGTATCCTGTGCCACATTTATCTTTAGCCCGTCATTGGCGTAGTCCTCTTCGAGCTGCGCAATCTTATCATTGACTTGCTCGCTCACCTTGATGGCATTGGCATCGGACTGCTTGAGGATATTGATAAGGATAGCATCCTGACCATTGACGCGCCCTATCTTCACTGGATCCTTGATATCATCGATCACCTCAGCGATATCACCTAGACGAACCAAGGCGCCTGTCTGTGTAGTCCGGACAACGAGGCTACGAAGCTCCTCAATAGAGGTAATCTTACCCGAAAGGCGGATGGCTGTCTGGGTCTCATCGTTATGGAGATAGCCGGTAGGGAAGTCGAGATTCCCCGCACGGATAGCGCCCTGTACCATGAGTGGGGTGAGCCCAAACTCTCTCAACTTTGCCTGATCTAGGTTGATTTGTATCTCGCGCTCAGTACCGCCGACTAGTCCTATCTTGGCTACGCCATTGACATGCGATAGCTCGGGCACTATACGCTTATCTACCAGCTGGAAGAAGTCGGTAGGCGCCATATTGGAGACCGCCGAGAGGATGAGTATTGGCTTCTCATCTACCGAAATCTTGGAGATAGTAGGGGAGAGGATATCTCGTGGCAGCTCCATGCGCTTGGCATTGATGAGGTTCTGCGCATCGGTCATGGCTTTATCGATATTCGTACCAAAGTTGAACGACACTAAGATCATGGACATCCCCTCGAAGGAGAAGGACTGAATATTATCAATGCCTTCCATGCTCGAGAGGGCATCCTCTGCCTTGCGTGTGAGCGAAGTCTCGACCTCGCTAGGGGAGGCGCCTGGGTAGATAATCTGCACATTTAGCACCGGCGGAGTAAACTTTGGCATCAGTTCCGCGCTTAAGCTCTTATAGCTTAGGTAGCCCAATACGGTCAGGAGTATAAATAGTACGGTGACGAATATAGGCCGCTTGATAGATAATTCTGTTAGTTTCATATCGCTTCCCTCCTATGTCACTTCACGTTCTTCACCGGTGTACCATTAGTGATATTGATAAGGCCGGCTATCACTATGCTATCGCCCTGCTGTAGTCCCTCAAGCACCTCGATACGGTTGCCGATGATGCCGCCAGCGACGATAGGCTTTTTCGTGGCTACGCCATTCTGTACCACATATACACTAGCATCTTTTACGCTACCGCTGATGGCACTGCGTGGGATGAGGATGCCTGTCTTCTGCGCTTCATTTCCGAACGAGATACCTACGTACATACCAGGGAGTAGGTCCAGCTCTTTCTCCGTAATGGTGACCTCTACAGGGAAGTTGAGAGAGCGATCCGCTTTGTCGCTTACGAAAGTCACCTCTCCAGCTATCGTCTTGCCTGGATATAGGTCGCTAGTCACCACGACAGCCTGACCCTTGGTGACGCCAAGTCTTTGCTTTTCCGTGAGGTAACCATTGACCTTCAGCTGAGAATCGTCGATGATATCGAAGAGCTTGGCTCCGGGATTGAGGAAGCTACCGACCTCTACATACCGCTTGTAGATCTTACCCGACATTGGCGCCTTGATAGAGGCATCTGAAAGGCGTCTACGGCTAGCGATGTAGCGGCTCTCGGCAGCCACCATCTGGGTATGGATAGCGGCGAGCTGCTGATCCGTGACACCGCCTTGGGCGTTGGCGTTCTTAAAGCGCTCGTAATCCTTCTGTGCGGCTTCGTAGGCTACGCGGGTGGATTCGACATCTGCCCGAAGGGTCTCCGCATCTAGCTGTATCAGCACTTTGCCCTTCTGCACTTGGTCTCCTTCGTTGGCGTAAATCTGCATCACACGACCGCCCATATCGGAAACGAAAGAGAGGTCGTGCGCAGCCTCGAGCACGCCATTGGTCTCGAAGTTCGTAGCATAGGAGCTACTATCCACCACCTCGGTACGCACCGCTACTGCCGATGCTTCGTCCTCCAGCATCTGTGTTTTGGAGGCGGTAGATCTCTTATTGAGTATAAGGATGAGCACGACGAGTGCCACGATAAGTATACTCGCCACGATATAAGTTATGCGTTTCATAAGTACTTGTATTTATTTATTGTCATTAGTTCCCTTATCTCTCCATTGGCTTTCTTGAGGTCGATGTACGCCTTCATATACTCATTGAGGGCATTGGCATACGACATCTGTGCTTGTATCAGTGATTGGCTGGCATTGAGTACGTCCGATAGCGAAGCCACACCGAGTACATAGTTATTCTGTGCGATATCAAAGACTTGCTCGGCTAGCTGCTGATTATCTTTCTGTAGTGCAATCGTTCGTCGGGTATCGCTTAGCTTGAGCTCAGCATTCTTATGCGCCATACTGAGGGATTGCTCTAGTATCTTGATATCCTCTTGGGCTTTCATGAGTTCGAGATTGCTCTCCTTAACCTTCGAACGGCGACTAAAGCCGCTGAAGATAGGAATCTTTAGGCTTAGCCCAATCATCGCAGTAGGATACCAGTAGTTGGTTTCCCCTCTGAAAAACTCATCGCAGACACCATTGTACTGCGCATTGAACATCAGGGATATCGTAGGCATATACTCGTAGATGGCTGCTTTCTTCTGGAGCTTCGCCATCTCTTTCTTCTCTAGTAGTAGCTTGTAGGCGGTGTGCTGGGTGAGCGCAAAGGGCTCCAGTGATACCTCTTTCGCCTTGTCCTCTACGAGCGAGAGATCCATAGGCGCTATCGAGAGCGGTGACTCTATATCCAATCCCATCTGTAACTTCAGAAGATTCTTCTGCACCTCTACCACATTCTGTATTGCGGACCTCTGGGTGAGGAGGTTGGTAAGGTTTACCTTGAGGCGGTCTACATCTACCTTCTTCACCAAGCCATTGGCGTGATTGACCTCCATCATTTTGAGCATCTTCTCTACCAGCTCCACGCTCTTGCTCATCCCGCCCATGGCATATTCGGTACTCTGGATGCCGTAGTAGAGCGTGGCGGTCTGGGTAATCACATCTTCCTCTGTGGACTCCGCCCCTAGTGCTGCCATACGCTCTGCCACCTTGGATATCTTCACGGCATTGAAGAGCGAGAGGTTGAGAATCTGCTGAAACGCTTGTATCCCCACATTGGCAGTGTACTGTGTACCCATCTCCACCGTCATATACTTAGGTGCATTAGGGTTCTGCATATTGGGGGGTAGCATGCTATTCATGAAGTTGGGCATCACGAACTTTGCTTTCTTAATATTGTCATTAAGATTGGCGGATCCATTGATCTGAGGCATCAATGCACCCAAGACTTCCTTGCGTGCATAATTTGCCTTCTCCTTGTCGTAGCCCGACTTCTTAATGTTGAGGTTATGCTGAAGCGCATACTCTAGGCAGCTCTGCAGCGAATAGACCTCTTGCGCATGGGCATCTGTCCCCAGAAACGATAGACCGAAGCTTGCCACAAAAGCAATCGCCACACACCATACAGATGATTTACTCCTTAGTCCTTCCATAGTTATTATCAATTATTTTTTTCCCTTTGTCCGACGTTATAGCTCTTAAGTGATACTCGAGGATGTCCTCGAAGTAGGTCTTGGGTATTAGTGGATTACTATTAACTATCCCATTGATATAAAATCCGAAGATGGAATAAGACATATAACTCCCCACAAACTCGATATCCAGATCCTCACGGTAGATACCATCCTCTATCCCTTTGCTTAGGTTAGCTTCTATCTTCTGCTTGAAAAAGCCCGAACCCACTACGTGCTCCAGCATAGCTTGGTTGGGGTTATCGCGCATGAGATCGGAGAAGAAGACGGGGTTGACCACCATAAAGAGATTGGTGACGCTGAAGAAGGTGCACCTCATGTTTTCAATGGGCGAATGATGAGGATCGTCTAGCTTAGAGAGCGCATACCTGAAATCGCTCGAGATGGAGCGGATACACTCCTTCAAAAGCTCTTCTTTCGAACTAAAATGGTTGTACAACGTTTTCTTTGTTACCCCAATCTTAGTTGCGATCTCATCCAGTGATAGCCTCAGACCTAGATTCCGCAAAGTATAGATCGGCGCTGTTGGGGGTAGTATTTGGGGGTACTTTGGGGTGCTCTTTGCTGTATTTTGGGAGGTGTTTGGCTGTTTTGGAGATTGGTCTTTGTCTTTTTTATCTATTTATAAGCTACTGAATACCACAATTATTGTAAATGGGTACACTTTGGGACACGAGATTGCCAGCGGGCTATTTGGTTAGCTCGCTACTGAATGTTTCCAATTGTTTGTTTCCCTCTCCTCTCCCTCTCCTTTTTGCTACACCGCTA
>NZ_KB904255.1 GCF_000379925.1 Porphyromonas levii DSM 23370
CCCACGGCAACTTTTCCGCCAGCTGATACCACCTATTGCTCTTATCGAGAGACTCCGACAAATTACCATCCCCAATAAAAAGGGGCAACCTCCCAATGCTTGAAAACACCTTCCTCATATTCTCAATAACTGCTATTGCGTTTCTTTTTAACACTACAATATACCAATAATCATCAATATAGCAAAGAAAATAATACTTCAATTGCTTGAATAGTAGGTGGTTAAGGCATATTCAGCAAGCTCTAAATAATGGAGGATTAGGCATAGCCCCTCGCACCTGTAGCTTGGCTACATTGGCAGGGTAAGCCCCTGTGATAGGGTAACTCCCATCAGGCAATACAAATGGGCTAATATAGATAGAGTCTCTCCTCCGAGTGCTCGTAATGTCATACATTTTGGTGAGCTTCAGTTCAGGTATTTCTGGTTCCACCGAAAAGCCCCGTCCGTTCTCCGTAAAGTGGATTGAATAACTATTGTCATAAGCATTGAGCTCCCATAACCCTGCAGCATAAGCATTGCCCATATCGTAAGCCAGCCATTTCGGATTATTAGCCTGAAAATCGCTCCTAGGCACAATCGCTATCACATCTCCCGAAATCTCAGTGATTCCCTTTGCCTTTAGCCCTTGCGCCACCTGCTTAAAGAAAACATCCTGATCTCTATTCCAAAAATAGCGTGAACCAATAGAGGGGTCTCCTTGACCCACAATATATATATCCCCTTCCACCTTGCCATTCTCAAGCCTCCCATTCGTCCTAATCTCCGTAGGTATTCTACCTGCGCCGCCCTTCTGGCTCCATAGCGTAGCAGTGCTCACCAGCTTCATCGTGCTAGCGGGTGTCATCAAATGGTGATCCCTAATCCCCACGAGTACCTCCCCTGTCTCTGCATCTTGAATAGAGAGCGACCAAAAAGAGCGCTCCAATCCCGCTGGCTCAGATGGTGTGTAGATAGCTTGTGCCGATACACTAGTTCCTATAAGAAGTAGACAAAATAATCCAATCCCCTTCAAAACATCATTTCCTTTCATCATAAATATTTATCTTTGCTACAAATATAAACAAATTGAGGTGTATAGTCCTCTGTACAAATATTAAAAGTATGAAACCAAGAAAGATTGAGGAGTTTTTCCAACAACCCTTTACCTTCGATAGGGTAGCAAGAATAATCTTCGTGCTATTACTTGTGGGTGCCCTACTATTTGCCACAGCCTATCTTGCCAATTTCCTCGCACCATTTGTGCTGGCTTGGCTTCTTGCATACCTTATGTTGCCACTAGTGAAGTGGTTTCAGACCAAGCTCAAGGTAAAACCCCGTTGGCTAGCTGTAACGCTCGTGCTATTACTCACCCTTGGCGTGCTTATTGGTGTGCTCGCCATCCTTATCCCTAGTATCACCAAGGAGATCAACCGTGGTTGGGTCATGCTTCAGGAGTATAATATCGGAGCCTACCTTATCGGTTTGCTCCCCGAAGGGGTTAGAAGCAAGAGCGAACTCCTCGCTAAGCTAGAAGCTCTTGCCTACAGTGTCAATATCCAAGAGCTAGTCACCTCTATCGAAGGCATATTCAGTAGGGGTTGGGGACTATTGCAAGGTACATTTACAGCCATCTCAGGAGCTATGGTCATCTTTATCTTCCTCTTCTACTTCGTATTTATGCTCATCGATTACGATAAAGTACGACAAGGATTTATCGATATGCTCCCTGAGAGCGCTCGCCCTGTCATGCAAGAAACTGGCGATATCATTGGCTACTTTGTCAATACTTATTTCCGCGGACAAGCCTTGATTTCGCTCATCTGTGGCGTTATCCTAGCCATTGGTTTCGCCATTATAGGGTTGCCAATGGGTATCACGCTTGGGCTATTTATAGGGTTGCTCAATATGATTCCCTACTTACAGATCCTAGGCTATATCCCACTAGTACTCCTAGTAGGGCTACAGGCGGTAGCTACAGGCGAAAACTTTTTCCTCCTCCTCCTCTTTGCCTCAATAGTGGTGATTATTAGTGAAGTGATACAGTCCTTTATTCTCACCCCAACCATCCAGGGGCAGAGCCTCGGCATCCACCCTATCGCTATCATGCTATCCCTTACAGTGTGGGGTGCTATCTTTGGCTTCCTCGGCATGCTCTTCGCCCTCCCCCTCACCATGATCTTCTATACGCTCTACATGAAGTATATCGTAGGCAGTCCTACCGACCTTGATACTCACCTAAGAGAAGAGATGGCAAGGAGAAACCGACAGAGGCTTCTCCGTCGTAGGAGGTAGCGCGCTTTCCCTCGCTCCTCCCCAAAAGTAGTGTACCGATAGCCCCTCACTGGAAGGCTATCGGTACACTACTTTTTAGGGAAGAGAGGCGTTACTCCAATCTGCTCCTTACCTCTTGCATCAGCTCCTCTATTGTTTTTCCCTTATCGGTCTCAATAGGAGGGAAGAATTGTAGGCTCAGTCGTCCCCAATGCAGATCCCAAGTACCACGTTTTAAGATCTCAAAACCGCCCTTGATCTTGGCAGGCACTATAGGCACGCCAGTCTCCATAGCCACCTTGAAAGCCCCCTTTCTCAGTCTATCCAATCGCCCAGTGAGCGTTCTGCTCCCTTCTGGAAACATAAAGATATGGTACCCATTCTCAATAGCCTTCTCGCAGTCCTCCACCACACGCTTAGCGCCCGAAGGCGTATTATCCACAAATATAAAGCCAATCTTTTCGCACGCCCACCCCACGAAAGGGATATTTCTGAGCGAACCCTTCATCACCCACTTAAACCGCACGCCAGCATATCCATAGAGGAGAAATATATCCATAGCACTCGTATGGTTGGGCGCCACCACAGTAGGACGATCCTTAGGGAGATACTCCCTTCCTATCACCTTTACAGGAATAAGCAGAACCCATAACGTTAGCTTACTCCATATCCTACCTGGCCAATAACCAAATATTCGCTCCGCACCAGCAATACTGCCAAGTGCTGATATCACAGCTGTGAGTATCGTGAGCACCACAAAGATTGGCAAGGCGACCAATACGACATAAATGAGATATAAGATTCTCTTCAAGTTCATCAGACTGTACCGTTGATTGTTAAGTATACTACACAATGTATATTACAAAGATACGATTTTTCCGCACTGCAAATGAATTCAATTATATCTCCGTACGCATTATTACCTATATATCCCTTCAGCTGGTGCTAAACACCTAAGGAAACAAAGATAAGTGGATACACATTTTTAGCTCTCACAAGAGAACTTCATGATCCAATAGATACTGCTCCAATTGGATATCGGCACTTACTGAATGTGAACTGCCATATCCGGCAAACTTATTCCTAGGAATAAAAATATTTATTCCTAGAGATAAATATTTTTATTTGTACAGAAAAATAAATTTATTCCTAGGAATAAATTTTGCTCCTTGCGCGAGCCAAAACGCATGCTCTAGTGAGCGCTTTTTGCCACGACTATTACCGTGGCTACCATCTTCGCCTACAGCTTGGCGGAGTCCATCATTATTGCGCCAACCTCATATTTAGGCTGATTCTAGCTGAGTTAATAGATTCTAACTAGTAAGTTTTTGTTATATTTGTCGGTAATCTGTATTTCGGGATCAAGTATGATGAGGATAAATAGGATTTTAGCGGCTGTTATCGTGTCGCTTGTTCTCTGGAGTGGCAGTGCTGCCCAGAGAGTAGAGCGATACAGTGTTGCCGCACTCAACGACAATAGGGTCGTGTATGCCCTGCCGCTTACCCATCTCTACTTACAGGTAGAGCTAGAGAAAGTGATAGAGCAACCCGGAGAGCTATCGCTCTATGCCGAGCGCTTCCTCGGTAGTCGGGATGCTATCATAGAGCCTGCTACATATTATCAGCTTAAGGGACTAAACCTTGGGGCTTATGGTGTAGCTGATCCCGATCAAAGGTACTCTATCGACTTCAAGAAAAACAGCACAGCCACGGATGTCTCTCTCACTAAAGAGGGCATACTGATAGGTGTCAATGTAAATACCACTGACGTAGTACAGCTTCCTGAAACGAAGAAGCCAATGATTGGGCGTACCGACGACCTCTCGTCTCGTATGCTACCCCCTGAGTATATCCAGGCTACAACGATAGCGGCAAAGGCACAGATCCTTGCCGATGAGATATACCGCACCCGAGAGAGTCGCAACTTGGTCATTAGCGGTGAGTCGGAGCAGCCTTTTGCCGATGGCGAGGCACTTAAGATCGCTGTGGAACGACTGGATCAGAGGGAGCGGGCTTTCATGGGGCTATTCAATGGTATTAGGCAGAGCGCTGAGGGCGTGGAGGTGGTCGCCAATCTATCGGCTACCGAGGAGGGGCACCGTGTGGTGGCTCGCTTCTCAGAGCAGTTGGGGCTCCTCACTCACGACGACCTTAGGGGCGAACCTATCTATCTCGACCTAGAGATTATAGAGCAAGCCCCTCAGCTAGAGGAGCGGGAGCAAAGCAAGCTCCAAAAGCGCTTGGAGAAAGGTATCACCTACCGTGTCCCTGGACTAGTAAGGGCGACTGTGACTTTCCGTGGCGAGCGTATGGTATCTAAGGAGATACCGGTAGCCCAGCTTGGTAGCCTTGAGGCTCTAGATATGGTACTCTTTACCACTAAGGGTAAAAATACGTCCGTAGAGTTTTATCCCAGCAATGGAGGGCTCAAGGAGGTACGAGAAATCCACCAGTAATAGACAATTAATTTAACTCAAATATTAACTTACAAACAAAAGCTTACAACATGTTTAAAGAACATCCTAAAGGATTGGTGGCGGCTGCTCTCAGCAACATGGGAGAACGCTTCGGCTACTACATTATGAATGCAGTTTTACTGTTGTTCTTATCTTCTAAGTTCGGTATCAGTGATGAAATCTCTGGCTGGATTTATGCTGTTTTCTATTTCTTAATTTACGTATTAAGTTTGCCTGGTGGTATCATTGCTGATAGGACACAGAACTACAAAGGAACCATCATATCTGGACTAATCGTGATGGCAGTTGGTTATGGATTGCTCTCTATTCCTATATTATCAACATCAGCTAATATTGGTTGGTTATTGCCTTTTACTTGCTTTACTTTGCTTATCATTGCTGCTGGTAATGGTTTATTCAAAGGGAACCTTCAGGCAATCATCGGACAGATGTACGATAACTTCGAGGCAGAAGCTGCGAAAAAGGACGAAGCTGCTTTGAAGATAGCAAAAGACAAGCGTGATGCAGGCTTCCAAATCTTTTATGTATTTATCAATATAGGGGGGTTGATTGCACCTTTCATCGCACCTACACTACGTAGCTGGTGGCTCGGGAGAAATGGTTTTACCTACAATTCTGATCTTCCTGCACTTTGCCATAAATATATTGGGAATGCAGCAGAGATGACATCTACAGATATGAGCAATCTAACTGAGCTTATCTCTAAAGTCCAAATTAACCCACAGCCAATTGCGGCAGATCAAATAGCAGATTTTTGCCAAAGCTACTTAGAGGTGTTCAATACAGGTGTTCACTATTCGTTTGTAGCATCTGTAATTGCGATGTTGCTCTCGTTGGTTATCTTCTTGATGAATAAGAAGACTCTTCCTACTCCTGTGAAGAAGGACAAGAAAGTTGTAGTTGAATACACTCCAGAAGAGAAAATAGCCCAAGCGACAGAAATAAAGCAAAGATTATATGCTCTGTTTGCAGTATTGGGTGTCGCAGTATTCTTCTGGTTCTCTTTCCACCAAAACGGTCAGTCGTTATCTGTATTTGCTAGAGACTTTGTCAACACCAAGAATGTAGCTCCAGAGATATGGCAGGCTATTAATCCTGGTTTTGTAATCCTTCTTACGCCACTTATTATGTGGTTCTTTGGAAGGTTAGCCAAACGAGGTAAAGAAATTAGCACTCCTAGGAAGATTGCTATTGGTATGTTTGTGGCAGCTTCAGCTTACATCTTTCTGATGATTGTAGCAATGATATTTGAATACCCATCTGCAAAAGAATTCGTTTCTTGGGATGTAAATGTGCGCGATGCGATGAAGGCCAGCCCATGGGTTCTTATCGTTACCTACTTCTTCTTGACTTCTGCTGAGTTGTTCATATCTCCTCTCGGAGTGTCATTTGTTTCCAAGATTTCTCCAAAGCACCTGCAAGGTATTTGCCAAGGCTTGTGGCTGACTGCGACAGCGATAGGCAACTTATTTATTGCCTTGGGAGTGACTATGCTAAATCGCTTCCCAGAACAATGGATGACTTGGGCGGTATTTGCTGGCTTCTGTCTCATCTCCATGGGAGTTATGCTCTCTATGGTGAAGTGGCTTGAGAAGGTCACCAAGTAATCACTTAGATTAAATAACTTGGATAGGTGATGCACAAGCACACGCTATTGGGACAAAGAAAGGCTTTCCGCTTCACTCGCTGGAGCAGAAACGCTGCTGCCTCTTTTCACTCTATAAAGATGGTCGTGAATATAGGGCAACTACGTGCCAATGTGCTTGAGCGAATCGCCCTCAAGTGCGCCAATGCCCTCCGTGCCCTTCTCGTAGGGCGGAGGATGGTGGTCGAAACTATCGAGAGCGAAGACGCCTTGGATGCCGTCCCACCAGACCTACTGGAGGAGCTCATGATAGCTCCCACGGCATCCGAAGTAGTAGCAACGGCTTCACCTATTCAGACACCCTAACACTTAGGTGTGCCTAGGCTCATGTATGCCTAGGCACACCTTTTTACTTTTACACATGAATATTGCAGATAGAATAATAGGGGGAGAAAGAATTACTTCCGTGACTGAGCTGCTCCAAATTGTAGAGCAGACACCACGAGAGGAGCTATTCAAGGCTTGTCATCGTATCACGAGGGAGCTCTCGGGTAATGGTTTCGATACTTGCTCTATCATCAACGTAAAGAGCGGACAGTGTAGCGAGGACTGCCATTGGTGCACTCAGAGTGGGCACTTTGCTACCAATTGCGAAACCTATCCAATACTTCCCGAGGAGGAGGTATTGGCACTCGCTAAGCACAATGAGCGTGTGGGCATCAAGCGCTACAGCCTAGTAGCTAGCGGCAAACGCCCTTCAGAAAAAGAGGTATCTACCTATGCGCCTATGTACCGCAGGCTAAGAGAGGAGACTGGTCTACAGCTCTGCGCCTCCTTGGGGCTAGCCTCCCGAGAGACACTCAGGGAACTAAGGGAGGCGGGGTGCACAACCTATCACTGCAATATGGAGAGTGCACCAAGCCATTTCCCTAACCTCTGCTCCACTCATACGCAGGCGCAGAAAGAGCAGACCCTACGCGACGCACAGGCGGTAGGTATGCGGCGCTGTAGCGGTGGTATTATCGGCATGGGAGAGTCGCGTGAGCAGAGGGCAGAGTTCGCCCTATATCTCGCCGCTTTGGGCATAGAGAGTATCCCTATCAATATACTACATCCGATGCCTGGTACACCGCTCGAGCATGAGGAGCACCTATCGGCGGAGGAGGTACTATTGGCTATCTGTATCTTTAGAATAGCTAACCCGACTGCTTTCTTGCGCTTCAGTGGAGGGCGTGCTTTACTGAGTACGGAAGTCCAGAAGCAAGCACTCTACATCGGTATCAACGCAGCCATTACTGGTGGACTACTGACCACCACTGCCTCTATTGCCGAACGTGATATGCTACTCTTCGCCGAAGCCGATTACGACACCACTAAAGCTACCGACTGGAAATGAATACAGAAGAACTTTTACAGTGGGATAGAAACCACTTGTGGCACCCATACACCTCCACAATAGACCCTCTAGCAGTATACCCTGTAGCCAAAGCCGAAGGGTACACTATCACACTGGAGGATGGCACTCAGCTTATCGATGGAATGAGCTCATGGTGGGCAGCCCTCCATGGCTACAATGTACCCGAGCTTAATCAAGCCCTCACCAATCAGGCGGAGCAAATGTCGCACGTGATGTTTGGGGGACTAACCCACCGCCCTGCCGTAGAGCTAGGTCGGCTATTGGTGGAGAAGATACTCCCAGAGGGTATAGACCAATTGTTTTATGCCGATAGCGGTTCGGTAGCAGTAGAGGTAGCTCTCAAGATGGCGATACAGTACCAGCAGTCGCTAGAACGTAGAGCCAAAAAGCACTTTGTATCTATCCGAAGTGGCTACCATGGCGATACTTGGCACGCAATGTCGGTATGCGATCCCGATACGAGCATGCACAGCTACTTCTCGGGTACGCTACCGGTGCAGTATTTTGTACCTCAGCCCCGCAGTCGGTTTGGCGGCGAATGGCACGCCAATGACCTAGAACCAATGGCAGATCTACTCCGCAAGCATGGCGAGGAGATAGCCGCAATCATCGTAGAGCCTATTGTACAAGGTGCTGGAGGTATGTACTTCTACCACGCTGAGTACCTCAACCAACTGCGTAGACTCGCCAATGAGCACCACTGCCTCCTTATCTTCGACGAGATAGCCACGGGCTTTGGGCGAACCGGTCAGCTACTCGCCACGTACCACTCCGCTATCCTCCCCGATATTATCTGCCTAGGGAAGAGTCTTACAGGCGGATACATGACCCTCTCGGTGGTCGCTACCACCAAGTCCATTGCCGATACTATCTGTAGAGGAGTGGCAGGGTGCTTCATGCACGGACCTACCTTCATGGGCAATCCTTTGGCTTGTGCCGTGGCGAAAAGGTCAATAGAGCTACTCCTCTCCCGTGATTGGCAAGGTCGAGTAAAGGAGATAGAGGCACAGCTTCGCGAAGGTCTTGCTCCGCTGGAGCGGCACCCTTCGGTTGCCGAAGTGCGCATACTCGGTGCCATTGGCGTAGTGGAGATGAAGGAACCAGTAGATATGGCAACCCTTATCCCCAAGTTCGTCGCCCAAGGAATATGGGTGCGCCCATTTGGCAAACTGGTCTACCTGATGCCGCCTTTCCTAGCTATTACCGACGAGGCACTACACCAACTGATTGAAGGACTCATCAACGTTATCCATGGATAGGTACTTAGAAGCACTCCAGCAGTGTCAGACCGAGGGCACCTACCGCACTATCCCCGAGCTTTCCCTCAGAGGAAAGGAGGTAGAATTGGCAGGGCAATGGTACCTCAACCTTAATAGCAACGACTACCTTGGGCTACTAGATGTTCCTCTTTGGCAAAGATTCCTAGAGGAGCAGGGCAACGACTTCCGCCCCTCCAGTGCATCATCGCGCCTCCTTACGGGCAACGACCGCCCCTTTTCGCACTTCGAGCACTACCTTAGTGGGCTCTACCGCTCCGAGAGTGCGCTTTTGTGGGACAGTGGCTACCATGCCAATAGCGGCATTATCCCGGTTCTCGCCCTTCCCAATACCCTATTTATAGCCGACAAACTGGTACACGCCAGTATCATTGATGGGCTACGGCTTGCGGGCGCTCCCTTCCAGCGGTATCGGCACAACGACCTAGAGCATCTACGTAAGCTACTGAGCCGCTATGCCCACGACTACCAGACCATCTGGGTAGTTACCGAAAGCCTATTCAGCATGGATGGCGACTTTGCTCCACTCCAAGACATAGCAGCACTCAAGAAGGAGTACCCTCACCTTCACCTCTATGTAGACGAGGCTCATGCCGTAGGTGTATACGGAGAGGGTGGTCTCGGATATGCCAGCCAATTGGGGCTTCTCCCAAAGGTCGACCTATTGGTCGGCACTCTCGGAAAAGCCCTAGGGTCGGTCGGCGCTTACTCTATCCAGAGCGACACCCTCCGCCACCTCCTCGTAAGCCGAGCAAGACCACTGATATTCTCCACCGCTCTACCACCTATACAGGTGGCGTGGAGCCAATATGTATTTGAGCAAGTAGCACAAATGGATAGCCGAAGAGCACACCTCAAAGCACTCATCCAGCAACTCAATCAACAGCTCGACACCCATTTTGAGAGCCAGATTATCCCCCTGATAGTACCAGGGGAGGAGCAGGTACAAAGGGCAGCAGAGCTATTTCTCAGCCATGGACTCTACATCCGTCCTATTCGCAAACCCACTGTCCCTGTGGGCAGCGAGCGCCTAAGAATATCTCTCACCGCAGCCATGAGCGAAACAGAGGTCACCAAAATAGCTAACTTATGCAGACAAATTTAATACATCAAGAAGGCAACGACCGCCTACTCATATTCTTTACTGGCTGGGGGACAACCCCCGAAGTAGCAGCACACCTACAGCTACCTGAGGGGTGCGACTACCTTACAGCCTATGATTTTCGTACCGTTTCGCCCCAAGAGCTCCCACCCCTAGGGGAATACAAAGAGGTGTATATGGCAGCTTGGAGCATGGGAGTATGGGCGCTAGATACCCTAGCCGAGCATCTACCCAAGCCCACTAAGGCAATTGCCATCAATGGTACCCCTCTCCCCATGAACGACCAGTACGGCATCCCCAATGAGACCTTCCATGGCACGATGAAGGGATTGGACGATGACAATAGAGAGCGATTCAATCGCCGCATGTGTGGGGGTAAGAAGCTCCTAGCTGTCTTCAATACCTTCGCAGCTCGTAGTACCGAAGATCTCAAAGAAGAGCTGGACAGCGCCTACCTCCTAGTGAAGGATCTGCCCGACAATACTCCGCCTAGACTCGCTTGGAGTGAATCAATAGTCGGGACGAAAGACCTCGTGGTACCTACCACTAATCAAATAGCTTACTGGGAGCGGTACCATATCCCCATTCATCTCCTAGAGGGACTGGGACACTACCCTCTTATGGAGTATCAAAGCTGGGATCAGATCTTCCGACTATGAATATAGATAAAACCATAGTCCTCAATCGCTTCTCCAAGGCACTCATCACCTACGACCAAGAAGCTACTGTGCAGCAGTTGGTGGCGGCAGAGATGCTAGACCTCATCCAAGAAGCTCAACCAGGCTTCGCCCCTCATAGGGTATTAGAGCTTGGGTGTGGTACTGGCTTCCTCTCCAGCTTGATAGCGCAACAATACGGCAAGGGTATCACCAGCCTTACCCTCAATGATATTGTGCCTGAAGCTCGGCAAGTGGTACAGGAACGGCTAGCACAGGACTTCAACTTCCTCCTCGGAGATGCAGAGCGTATTCCCTGGGTAGAGCATCAAGACCTCGTCATCTCCAATTGCTCTATACAGTGGTGGGACAATATGACCCACTACTTCCGAAAGGGGCTACAATACACCCATGAGGGAGCCATTGTGGCGGCCTCAATCTTTGCTCAGGGACACTTCTGGGAACTACAGTCGATACTACCTCAATCGTTGCACTATCCTACACACCAGGAGATAAGCACTCAGCTAGAGGGACTTGGCTACGAGCAAATAACGATACGGGGTAGTAGCCGACAGCTAAAGTTTCCCCACCTACTTGCGCTTCTCAAACACATCAAGGCTACAGGCGCCAATGCCTTTACCCAGCAGGTAGAGGGCTCTTGGACGCCACTCCGACTCCAACAGCTGGAAAGGCTAATGCGTGAGGAGCGTGGTCTATCCGACAGCGCCCCCCTAACCTTAACGTACAAACCACTTATCATAATAGCAAAACGATGAAACTATCAGAAATACTTACGACACCCGTACACTTCGTATCAGGGATAGATACCGATGCTGGCAAGAGCATTGCCACCGGCTGGCTCAGTCGACAGTTACTATCAGAGGGGGTCAATGTAATTACCCAAAAACTGGTGCAGACAGGTTGTATCGAGATGAGCGATGACATCCTCACGCACCGTAAAATAGAGGGGCGTGAACTACTACCCGAGGATATCGACCATACAACCCACCCTATCCTATATGCCAAACCCGCTTCGCCACATATCGCTGCCGAACTAGAGGGTACTACGGTAGATATTTCGCTCGCGACCCAGTCTACAGCACAGCTTATTGGGAAGTACGAAAAGGTACTCCTCGAGGGAGCTGGAGGGCTTATGGTGCCTATCACCCGAGACCAACTTACCCTAGAGTATGTAGCCGAGCAGAAGCTCCCTGTGATTCTCGTGACCACAGCACAGCTCGGTAGTATCAATCATACCCTCCTTGGCCTCGAAGCTATCGCTAGTCGAGGGCTAGAGATTCCTCTTGTGGTATACAACGAGGGACTCACCTACGACCCTATCGTCACCGAGGATAGCCGCGAATACCTTCGTACCTACCTCGCTACAAATTATCCTACTACTCACTTCCTAGTCTTACCCCGTATAGAACTAGTGTGAGCCGGTAATATTTCACTAACCATTCAAACGAATAACGAACAAATATGAAGAAAAGTATTTTATTCCTACTGACCTCCGCAATGCTGGCAATTGGGCTCTTGAGCTGTAATGGAGATAAACCTGTAGGAAGCTCCCTTACGGGTACAAGCTGGCAACACATAGAGAGAGAAAAAGGGGCTGACGGCAAACTCGTCTGTATCATTACTTGGACACTCACATTCAATACGAATGATGCGGTGACCGAAGTGATAGACTACAAGTATGTGATGGATACTACAAAATCCTACAAGGATGAAGCACAATACGAGTACCACTACAAGGACTTCCAAGGAGCTCTAGTCTACAAAGATGAAAAGGCACCCTTTGTGGTCAGCAAAGACTTCAGCGTGCTAACGGTCACCCCTGAGGACGAAGGCCCATTAGCCTTTACCCGACTGCTACTCTAGCGAGGACTAATCACGGCTCGCCTGAGCAGCGAAATTTATCTCTAGGAATAAACATTTTTATTCCTAGAGATAAATATTTTTATTTGTACAGAAAGATAAATTTATTCCTAGGAATAAATTTGCCCGATACCGCAAGCCACAGCATGCGCATTAGCTATTACAAAGAAAGGGGATGTATTACGGATGTTTATTTGGACAGCGTTAGCTACGTTTGGGAATAGCTATTTTAGTAGTCGCTGAGGGAGACGTGATTAACCACTTCGCTATTGACGTGGTTGGGCATGAAGTAATCCGCCATGGTAGCAAAGCGTTGGTCGTTCTCAGTAGTACAATAGGTGGTAGCACCATTTTTACTAAGCCGTCTATCCATCTCTGGATGGCGTTGTAGATAGTCTTGGAGCGAATGAGCCACGATTGCCCCTTGGGGTATCACTTGGATATGTTCTGGAAGAGCTTGATGAATACGAGGGAGAAGCATAGGATAGTGGGTACATGCCAGCACTAGGGCTTGCATATCGGGCGACATCTGTTGTAATGCTGCTAGATCTCGCTGTACAAAGTAATTGACCCCAGGATTATCGCCTATCTCGCCTCTCTCTACAAGGGCTGCCCAAAGTGGGGTCGCCTTCTGGACGAGGTGGACATTAGGCGCATATTTCTCCGTCTCTATCTGATAGGAGTTGCTTGCTACCGTAGCTTCGGTAGCTACAAGCCCGACCTCCATGTGACCATTGGCAGACTGCTGTCCAAGGTACTCCACTGTGGGTCGGATAACGCCTAACACACGCCGAGTAGGGTCGCTGCTATTGGGTAGGTCGCACATCTGTATCTGCCGAAGGGCTCTTGCCGAAGCGGTATTACAAGCAAGGATAACAAGCGGACACCCTTGGGAAAACAGATAGTTGACCCCTTGCCGTGTATACTTATAGATAAGCTCAAAGGAGTGCGAACCGTATGGTGCGCGGGCATTATCCCCCAGATACAAGTAATCGTACTGAGGCAGAATGCGTTGGAGCTCACTCAATACCGTAAGCCCTCCGTAACCAGAGTCGAAAACTCCTATTGCCTTTCTCTCACTCATCAAGCTAGAATCTCTACCTCTCTACCAAAGGGAGCAAAGGCTACTTTGGCAAACTTGAAGTGCTTTTGTCCCCAAGGAATTCCTATGATGGTAATAAAGAGTATTACTCCTATTAGGATATGGGTAAGCGCAATCCAGATACCTGCAAGAAGTGCCCAAAGCACATTACCAATAACACCGATAGGGTTGGTGCTCGCACCTGATACCTTACTCCCGAAAGGGAAGAGCATCACAAGGCCTAGCTTGAAGAGCTGTAGCCCAAGCGGTATACCGATGATCGTTACACATAGTACGAGTCCCGCACTGAAATACTCAAGGGCAGTAGCAATGCCGCCAAAGAGCCACCAAATGATATTGCCTAATAACTTCCCCATACTGCTTAGCTACTTAAATATTACTCCATCCTCTATTTTATTCCCCAGCAGGTAGTCGCGCACTGTAGTACGGCGCTTATTGGGGAATTGTACTTCCAATAATTCCAAAGCCCCTTCTTGGCACTGCACCATAAGGGTACTATCTGTAACCACCGAAGTGCCTGGTGATTTAGCTCCAAGGGAAGGAACTTCCCGAGCATTGAATACCTTGATTTCTTCATCTCCCATCACTGCTATAGCCGTGGGATAAGGGCTCATAGCACGTACCCTTAGCTCTAACTGCCTTGCGGAACTATACTGGAAGCTCAATAGACGGTCCTCCTTGAATATCTTTGTGGCGTACTTTATCCCCTCATCACTTGCTTGTGGGCGAGGCGTGATAGTGCCCTCGGCAAGACCTCGCACCGTCTTGTAGGATACCTCAGCGCCGAGCTGCATCAGCTTATCATGGAGCGATCCACCAGTCTCATCGGTAGCTATCTCTATCTCCTCTTGCATCAGTATCTTGCCTTGGTCTACCCCCTCATTGAGGAGGAAGGTAGTGACGCCTGTCTTCGCATCGTCATTGAGAATAGCATGCTGGATAGGCGCAGCGCCACGGTACTGTGGCAGTAGTGATGCGTGTAGATTGAAAGTCCCTTGCTTAGGCATGCCCCACACCTCTTTAGGCAACATCCTGAAGGCAATCACTATAAATAGATCTGCTTGGAGCGCCTCTAGCTGAGCCAAGAATGCCTCATCCTTGAGGCTCTCAGGCTGTAAGAGTGGCACCTCGGGCAATACCCTTAGAGCCACTTCCTTTACTGCCGAAGGGCGGAGCTTATGCCCACGGCCTGCAGGTTTATCGGGAGCGGTAACTACTCCCACTATATCATTGCCCTTTGCCACTAGATATTCTAGAATATAACTAGCGAAGTCGGGCGTACCAAAGTATACTATCTTCATAAGCTCAATCCCCTCCAAAGTTCTCATTCAGTACCGAACGATATTGATTAAATATCATCGACTTTGAGACAAAACCTAAGTACCTTCCCTCTTCGTCCTCCACAGGAAGATTCCACACTCCAGTATCGTCGAAAGTCGTCATTATCTCGTCCATACTCATCGTATTGACCACCCTAGCGGCTGGAGATACCATAAAGGTCTCCACCTTGAAGCGATCGTAGAGCTCAGGACGGAACATAATATTACGGATATTATCCAGCAATACCACGCCTACCATACGCCCTTTCTCATTCACTACAGGGAAGATATTGCGTTTGCTCTCACCGAATATCCTTACGGTATCGCCCAGTGTCATACTTGGTGATAGGATACTGAAGTCATTCTCCAGTACGTGATCTACTTGCATGAGGGTCATCACTGCCTTATCCTTATTGTGGGTAAGGAGCTTGCCTTGCTCGGCCAGTCGAAGCGAATAGATACTATGAGGAAGAAAGAGCCTAATCGTACCATAGGCTGTGGTAGAGACCACTAGTAGGGGCAAGAAGAGATTATAACCACCCGTTAGCTCTGCTATAAGGAACGTACCCGTAAGTGGCGCATGCATCACTCCAGCCATTACTCCAGCCATTCCCATGAGTGCGAAGTTATCCTGTGGTAGATGCACTGAGAGCCCAAGGCTATTCATCAGATAACTGAAGCTAAAGCCTACCAATGCACCTACGAAGAGACTAGGTGCAAAGACGCCACCAGCACCACCTCCGGCATTGGTAGCAACGGTGGCAAATACCTTGGTGAATATGGCAAGGAGGAGGAAGAGCGGGAATACCCAGAACTCTCCTTCGAGTCGCTCAAATAGTGACCCCTTCATAATCTCGCCCGGATCACTCCCTATCAAGGAACTGATGGTGATATAACCCTCACCATACAGCGGAGGCAGGAGGAAGATAAGCGAACTGAGGATAAGAGCACATACAATCAGCCTCTGCCAATAATTGCCCATACCCTTGAGCTTACGCTCTAATCCGAATGATATCTTGGTAAAATAGAGTCCGCTAAGCCCACAGAGTATCCCCAATACAATCACCCAAGGCATACGACTCATATCGAAAGCCTCTGTGGCGGTATAGGCGAACTGCGCTTCAGTACCAAAGATGAGGTAAGAGATAGATGCGGCAGTAACCGAAGAGATAAGCAATGGCATCACAGAGGTAAGCGTAAGATCCATGAGCAAGACCTCGATCACAAAGATAAGCCCTGTGATAGGGGCTTTGAATATACCTGCCACTGCGCCAGCAGCACCACAGCCAAGGAGCAGCATGAGGTTTTTATGTTCGAGATGGAAGAACCTACCTATATTGCTACCAATAGCCGAACCAGTCATCACTATTGGCGACTCCGCTCCTACCGAACCACCCATACCGATAGTGATAGATGATGCCACAATAGAGCTCCACATATTATGGGGCTTGAGGCGGCTCTTGCGCTGGCTCAGGGCATAGAGTATCTTTGTAACACCATGGCTGATATCGTCCTTCACTATATACTTCACAAAGAGATAGGTGATCAATACACCTATCACCGGAGTAAATAGATAACCGATATAAAGATCATCCACAGTAAAAAGCCGGGTACCATAGTCGGCAATCAGGTGGATGGCTTTTTTGAGGAGCGCAGCAGCTACCGAACAGAGTACACCTACTACGAATGCTAGGATAAGGATAAAGAACTGTTCGGGAATCCTCGCTTCTCTCCATTCCAAAAAACGGCGTAAGATTCTCTTGCCCTTAGTCTCCTCCGTTGTCAATATACCTTGCCCCTGTGTCATCGAATTAGCTTAAATGAACCATCTGCCTCTAGTTTAATAATGCTAGAAGCCTTGCCCTTACTCGTGTCGTCTTGTCTGTGCTGTACCACATAATCTACACCGCCAAGTATCTCATCAGAAATATCAGCGAAGCACGTAGGAGAGGGTGCTCCAGAGATATTGGCAGAGGTACTCACTATAGGGCGCTTAAACCTCAGGCACATATCACGGCAAAAGGGTTCATCACTTACTACCCTAATACCTGCACTACCATCCTCAGCCAAAAGATTTGGTGCCAATCCGTGCACCTTGGGATAGATGATAGTGAGTGGAGTAGTGGTAGCATCTAGGAGTTCATACGCTATGAAAGGCACCTCCTTCATCAGTCCGATCAACTTTGCTGGGGTATCCACAATACTGATTAGCGTCTTAGCGTCCTCCCTATGCTTAAGCTCAAATACTTTTTTTACCGCCTCGGGATTAGTAGCATCACAGCCAATACCCCATATCGTATCGGTAGGGTAAAGGATGAGCCCACCCTGCTCCAATACCTCTAGTGCACGTGCGAGATCTTCCCGCTCATACCTCCTAATATTCTCCATACTATAACTCCAATAAATTCCCTGCGAAGTTACCACTTTTTTACGACCTTTGAAAAGCCCAGATATCGGGCTAAGGCAAGACAAGACTGTGCGCAACACCATGATTTACTATTTCGTACAATAGACCAATGAGGGTACCTGTATGCTTTTTACTAGAAAAAGAGTGTATTTTTCCTCTTTAGTATTAGATCCACGTCAATTGCAGCACCGATAACCTTCATCGCTTGCAGGTAGTCTGTAGATATAGGGACAATGAGGATGCTATCCTCATTGTCATAACAGGCTTGTACTTCAGCCAGTTCACTTCGTATTTTATCGTACTTCGCAATAGGAAGGTCTGCCAAAAATATAGACTTCTGTACCCGTAAACACCCCTCTTTAAGTAGGTACTTTGCCACTTGGGTGCGCACCTTATTGCTCTCAATATCGTACATTACAAAAAACAACATATAATTTGCAGGTCTATTATCTCTCTTTACAATATCAAAAATCACCTCTACACGCTCAGTAATAGTACTGAGCCCCTCCAAGTTCGCTTTTGGTCTATTAGGCGTGACTGGAGGTGTAAGTCCAGCACGTCTGAACTTCCTCATTCGTTCAGGGAAACTCAACTCCTCCTGTTTTTTCTTATTGCTTCCCATATCTAAGTTCCCATAGAAGACCTCAGTTTACAAAACAATACCCTAGCCTATATGCGATTGTAAACAAAGCTCTCCACCATTTTGGCTAGAGCTTCATTAAGCTCGGCAGATGTCCCAGTACGTGGAGATTGCACCACAGAGTACCCCCGCTTACCGAAGAAAAGATTTATCTCCGCCTTATTTGTTCCAACACTGGCACGAATCTTCTTGCCATAACTAATATTTATCACCTCGTCTACTATCAGTCCTGTCTCAGTGATATAGGTAGAAAGCTCGGTCATAATCATATTTAATTGCTCTGGCACATAAGGAGCTGGCTTATCCGGCTTAGGTGGTACTTTCCCTAAAATCTCTTTGATACGTTGCATCACCTCTTGGTCTACATCTCCCTTGGGTGTAGCACTCTTTTCCTGCTCCTCTTCTCTACATTTCTCAGCCTCTTCCAGCCTCTTCTTCTCCCCAAACATCATATAGGGATTCCGACTGTCTACAAGAGCCCCCAGATCCACAGGTGTGGCCTCAGGATTATAGTAGACTTCTGGGTCATAACTAATAAAACAAGCACGTGTGACATCACTTGTTTTACTATCCACTACCTGGTCTAGACCATATTGAATAGAAAAGTCTCTTACAAAGAGCTTATAGAAGAGAGAAAAGACGCCAGCATCGTAGCACCGTTCAGAAAGGTGGAAAAGTAGTTTCAGCCCATCTGCACTAGGGGAGACAAAAGATAGGAGTACACGGCTATCCGCCTCTATCTTTTCTCGTAAGGCAGTAAGTTCAAGCCCCTTCTCTGCCACGTGGTCAATGTCAATAATAAAGTATGAAGTAAAAGCAAAGTTCTCGGTGCGCCTAACTGCTGGATTAAATGCCCCACAGACTATATACGGAAGATCTCGCTTAAGGAGAGAATATTGCTTAGGATCTATGTTTCGTACTGCTCTTAGTTGCTTTATTCTATTGAGGATATGAGGCTTTGGATTCTTGATAGAGTGGTAAAGATAGTCTAGTGGCACCTTGGAGAGAGGGTCACCCGAAGTAGCTATGTGACTTCCTGCATGTAGCATAATAATTCAAAAGACTTGTGGAGAGTTATTGATGCTTCTTAAATACCTGTGCTAGGTTCTGTGCATAGAGGATAATATGCTGCTCCCTACTCCTCTGAAGCCCATTAATTAGTACCACTTCATCAAGGTAGTCATTAAGTGATTGCACCACTATCCTTCGCCCCAATCCCTCGAGCCAATATGATCCATCGGCCTTCACCGAGTAAAACTCATCAGTAATATCGTGCTGAGACACCAAAGTCATCACCACGTATTCGACCCATACCCTATAAATCTCTATCACATCATATACAAGCACAGGTCGATTGTAATCATCTCTGTGGAATACCCCCACGTATGGATCTATACCAGCTCGAATAAGTGCCCCCTCCACCTTACCATAGAGGATACCATATCCATAGTTGAGCATAGCATTGACCACATCAAGCGCAGGATGCTGCGAACGTTGGGCAAAGCGAAGATGCTCTGGAATAAATAGGTTGAGTGTCTGAAAGTATATCTTGGATGCTTGCCCCTCCCATCCCCTAAGGTTAGGGGCAATATCTGAAATAACGTCTCCATTAAGTGCATTCACCTTGGTCTGGTAGTCTACAATCTTACGTATTGCACGATCTACCATCTTCTGTATGGCAGAGTCCTGTACCCTCATAGCCAAGATAAGCGCTTGCTGATGCTCCATCTTCTTTTCTATGACACCCTTGATCCACGTGATGGCATCAGGAGAGAAGGTAAAGTTGAGTTGCCCTTTACGAATAGTAGATATTGACCCATACTTATTGCTCCACACCCGACCTATAGGATGACCCTGCCTGTCCATAAAAAGCACCGCTATCTCATGCTCTATGGCCAAAAGCACTGCATCACTGGTTATCTGAGCACCACGACTGATATGAATAGCGCTGATACCATCCACTGGTAGCCTTTGGTTGCCATCTTTATGATGAACTACAAAAGCCTCATTATCTCGGCTTAGAGAGGTGCCGAACGTGTTTAGAATCAAATCCATAATAATACCGACAATATAGGTTACTTCTGTTATCGACAACATTACAAACGTACCTATTAGTTGGTGACAATAGCACAAATTCTACTAATAAATAAACTCATACACTTACCATAATACACTGAATATACAGTGCTTATCCTTGTTTTAATGGAATATGGTCGCCGACAACTCTGCCTGAGTGCGACCCTTCGGGTCGGCTTACCACTTTGGAAACTTGAGTAAATATAAAATGGGGTAGTTACGGTCAACAAGTAAGGGTGATACCAATGTGTCCGTCCACATCTGTCGCAAGCCTCTATCACAAGTTACCCATCCCGACTCCGTTTATAAAAGCTTATACAACCAATTTCCTCTTGTAGAGACACAGCATGTTGCGTCTCTACAAGAGGAAATTGGGAATGTGATCATCTCGCCTTTTTGTAGTAGAAGATCACATAGAGAGCTCTGCTGCCGTTGTTGATGTAGTCGACACTGCCAATCCCATCATTGACTACGCCAAAGAAGATGCGGAACTCACATGACTCGCCCTTGTAGGTTACTTTCTTGAGATATTCATATCCAGCCCCTTTACTTTTGAGAGTTTCCATCATATCGTATTCGAAGCCTTCTTGCACCAACAGCTTACTAAACTCTCGCGTGGGTCGCCACTCACGGTTAGGGTTTTGCCACATCATCTTATTGACATCTTTGCGGTACTCCCATACTTGGAATACCTTACCGAGGTCTTCAGTAGCGGTTTTATAGCGCCAATCAAAGCGGTAACGCCTATTGACGATATCGGCATGGCTGCTGCTTGGCACCTCAGAGGTTACCTCATAGAGCTCCTCTCCATACTTTTCTTTGTCAAAGGTTTTGGCACTAATTTCACTCACTTTTCGTTGCTGCACGATATTGCCTTTCTGCTTAGCGATAATCTCCTTTACATCAGCCAATTTGATACCCTTCTCTATGGTCTCCTTAGCCTCATAAGGGAAGCTGGGGTAGGTCGCATAATCCTCCACCTGAGTGTAGATTGGGGCAAAACGTACATAGCTACGAGGGGCTGCCTCACTTTCAGCAATCTCAACTTGTACAGCGATTGTAAGGGCATCATCTATCTTCTTAACCGCATAGTAGTTGAAATTATCATCCATTTCCGTCTCCTCGCGCTTAAAACCTTGTTGCTCAAGGTATGGTAGGAACTTATCCATCATGAGCTCCTCACGCTTATTGGTGATAAACCAAGCTCTACGGAAGGCATCTGAAGGCTTATTGTACTCATAATGGAGCTCATCAAACACCTCAGACTGAGTGGGCGAGAAGATCAACACTGCTGGGATCCAGGTGATCTCCATGTTCATATTAACAGTATAACCACCTGGTTTGTAGCTGATCATAGTACCGCCACGCTCCTCTACCTCATACTTCAGTAGAGATTTAATGTCAAAGTAGATACTAAAGAAAGGCAAACCATACTTATCCTTGGCAAGGTTAGCCGCTTGCTTGATCTCTATACTCTTGCTCTCGTCGCCCATGGTGACATAGATCTGGGAAGTACGCTCGGTAGATTGGTCATTAGGATGTACGGTGAGCTCAAAGAAGCCAGGAAATTGGCGTGCCACTACCCAAGTATGCTCCTTATTGGTCTCTACCTTCCACTCCTTATCCTCTGTAGCAACCCTCACGAGATAACGATCACCCTCAGTAGGCACCTCTATATTGAGGGGTTCTATATCCAGAGTGAGTGTGGTAGGAGTGCCTGCACCTGGGGCACCGCCACCCTCTTGGGTCACATGTACTTTGGCCACAGACCCGCCAGTAATGATCAATACATCAGCCTCTCTTACCTCGTCACTAGTGTTGGGCTTGGTGCCGATAATGATGCTATTGGCTTGCCTAGTAGCAGTGAGCCAGCTAGCAGTAGAGGTAGGTTCCCAACTAGTGTATTCGGTGGTCACTGTCACCATTGGTGTAGGATCCATCGCATTAGCTCCCAGTTTAAGTTCGTTGGTAGAAAGGGTAATGGCGCCCTCTACGGCTGAGTTAGGGCTTTTATCCTCGGGAATACAGCTTGTCACTATGCTGATTAGCATAATCGCAGTGGCCAATGAGCACACCACATTAACGATTGTTTTAAAGCTCGTCTTCATCATCTCTTATATCTCTTGTATTGTTTTATCACTTATTTCTCTAAAAATTAAATCCCAATGTCGCACTCCAGATATTGGCCTTGGAGAGCTTAAAGTGCTTGGCATATCCTATCTGCAGGTCAAAACCTCTATAGGTAATACCCCCACCCGTGCTCCACCAGTGGCTATCATTGCTGCCCAGTAGGCAGCCTGAGCGTAGGGCGATAAAGCCGGCATAGCGATACTCCAATCCCATATGGGCTTGGAAGAGTGAGTAATTGTCATTGGGGAAGTAGTATCTGGCACCCACTACAGGGGTCAATTGGTGTACTACATCGAGGTCGACCGTCAGCTCTGCCTCCATCTCCAGACGTGTAGGGAGCGAAAATGAGTCTTTGCTTGGATAGGTCACCTTGGGACCTACATCGGCCAGACGTAGGGCGAGATTGAGCTCCTGTACTTTCCCTGCCAGCATAAGCTGAGTCTGCCAATTGGCTCCCAGTGAGAAGAGGGCTCCATAGGTCCCCTGCTGACCATTGTAGGTGGTGAGTAGCCCTCCTGTGGCAAATAGAGACAACCCGTACGACAACCTAATGGCATAGCCTATATCAGCTGTCCAGTCAAAGGGGGTGACCAACTTACCTTGCTTGCCCCACTGATCGAGGAGGGTACGGTAGCCATAACCGCCGTGAAACCGAAAGCCTGCAAAGAGTGCGTGATTGGGGTGTATACGTGCCGCCAATGAGATGGTGGAATAGGTTTTGTCGCCCACCTTACTCTCAGGAAGTGGAAAGAAATCACTCGTCACACCCACCGAGAAGTGCCTATCCTGATCCATAAAGGCTCCGGGATTAAGGTAGATCTGGTGCTGATGGCTATGGAGTAGTGTGGCACGCCCTAGAGCTAAGGCACGGGCGTCGGTTGGATAATCGAGGAAGGTAAATGCTCTACCACTCTGTGCGTGTAGCCAAGGAGTGCATATGCTGGCTATGAGTAGCACTGCCAGCAGGGCGAACCCCCTCCTATTTACATTGTATATCTGTATCATTTTATATCAATTAGTTAGTGTGGAAGGGTGATTTACATTTTGAGGAATATCTGCTCGGTACGTCTGCCACCTGTCACTACCTCAAGTATATAGGTGCCATAAGGCAAGGAGTTGACATCGAGTACCACAAAGCCATTGCCTTGGCCATCGTCTTGGGATGTCAATACTTGCTTGGAAAGCTGCTCACCCATCTCAGAGCGGATCACTACCTCTGCCTGTTTATGCTTGGCATTGAGCCATATATTGATAAACTTCTTGGCTGGCAGTGGCCAGATAGCATGTACATCGGCTTCGGTATCCTCTATCACACTCACCAGTAGGTTAATGGTGGTGCTGTAAAAACCATTGGATACATTGACACTAATGGTGGTCTGCCCTTGTCGCAACCCTTTGATGGATATCTTGCTACCCTCTACCTGAGCAATGGCAGTATTAGGATCCATGGAGCGGACGGTATACTCATGCTGTAAGTAGGGATTGTGGTCGACAAACTGAGTCAGGTCAAAGACAATTGGCTCCTCTCTTTTACCCACAAGCTGATCAGGGATGCTTTGGATCACCAATGGCTTAGTGGCTCTTACCACCACAAAAGGTATCTCATAGCTACTTACCGCACCCAATTGGTCAGTAAGCGTAAGGGTAAAGGTATACTCCCCTTGTGGCAACGCAGAGCGGAGCACCACCTCTATCTTATCTTGCCGCTGATAGAGGGTCACACCGGTGAGGGTACCTGCGGACTCCACCTTCCAAGAGTGGCCATCGACCTCCTCGACCATCAGCTCATAGGTAGCAGGGCCACTGGCATTGACCACCTTGAGTGGCTCAGTCGGAATATTGGTGATCTCTGGGGCACTATTCTCCTTGGTCTTCC
This sequence comes from Porphyromonas levii DSM 23370, assembly GCF_000379925.1. Lineage (GTDB taxonomy): Bacteria > Bacteroidota > Bacteroidia > Bacteroidales > Porphyromonadaceae > Porphyromonas_A > Porphyromonas_A levii. The sequence goes on from NZ_KB904255.1 coordinate 24,196, forward strand.
TTGAGAAGAAGACAGGCTCAGATCTATTGCCCCATCTATCAACTGCGATAAGGGCAAAGAAATGCTCCTCTCCTGGCTTGAGGAGAGGGATAGTCCAGGTCATACGGTCGCCTGCCTTGGTATCCTTACCATTTATCTTATTATTGGGAGGACCAATCAGCTTACCCTTATCCAATAGGTTTTGGGCAGTCAAGGCGGTGCGACTGGTCAATAGTATATAGTAGGCTGGTTGGCCATCATCCTCATCCTCAGGCACGAGCCACTCCACCACTAATGAGGTGTAGTCTTGCTCCACTGGCTGTGGGAGATCGATGATCGGTTGCTTAGGTGCCTTGTTTTGATTATCCAACGTGAGCGCCAGATAGGCATCGATCATACCTATACCCAGTTTGCCACTCTTGTCGGGATTGAGCTTATCTACATTGACAGGAGTAGTAGCGGCCATGATGGTTTGCCTCAGCTGCTTGGCGGTATAGCCCATCTTGCCACGATGCGAGAGTACCAAAGCCGCGATACCGCTGGCATGTGGGCAAGCCATAGAGGTACCATCGTAGGCGTCGTAGGCATTGGCATATGAGCCATTAATGGCGGGTATCGTACTCATCACACCACCGCGGTGACCATTACGCTTCAGGTCGCCACCTGGTGCCATAATGTCTACCCAAGGGCCATAGGTGCTAAAGGTAGCCACCTGATAGCTAGGGCCATAAGCTGCTACCGCTATCACCTCTGGCTCCGAAGCGGGTACCGCTGTAAACTCCTTGGGTTCATTACCTGCCGCAAAGAAGATGATACCGCCTGCCATAGGCGACTCAGGCCTCTGGGTGTGGGTATCTTTGTCTATACCAGCATACTTATTGAAGTAGGCGATGGCCTTTTTGATAGGCTCGGGAGTAGTCTTGATACTGGCATAAGAGGGCCATCCCCACGAGTTTTGACTAATAACCGCACCATTGTCAGCAGCATAGACGATCGCTTCAGCTTGGTTACCACCCTTGGTCACCTCCTTGCCTTCGTCATTAAGCTCAGTACGTAGGATCGCAGTAGACATCAGACGCACACCGGTCTGAGAACCTTTGGCATGGTTACCTCCAGCTACACCAGATACGCCAATACCATTATTATTACGTGCGGCCACGGTGCCCGCCACATGGGTGCCGTGCATCTCGCCTTTGATATTAGGACTATTGGTCACGAAGCACCAGCCGTGCACATCATCCACATAGCCATTATTGTCATCATCGACTCCAGGAGTACCATTGGCTTCGGCACTATTCACCCATATGTTGTCTTTAAGGTCTGGGTGATTAAGATCCACTCCCGTGTCAACGATATTGACAATCACATTGGGGGTACCGGTAGTGATCTTCCAGGCCTTGAAGAGGTTGATATCTGCCCCCATCGTACTACCTGGCACAGTACCATCATTATTGTAGTGCCACTGCTGTGGTAATAGAGGGTCATCAAAGGGCATATCGCTCTTTCGCTCCATAGAGGGGAGAGGATTGGTTTGTATCACATCAAGATAACTCCCCGCCCCACTCCTAAGGGAAAAGGGCTGACCATCGCCCATAGGCTGTATCACTGGCACAAACTCCACCATTGCCACCTCAGGCACCTGATCAAGAGCGGCCATCGCCTGTGGCAAAGGGATCTCCTCATCAAAGTGTACATAATAGTAGAGGTGTAAGCCCTCGGCACGTCGGCGGGCCTCAAACTTACCTGCAGGAGGGAATACACGGTGCATACGCACTCCATCAATGGATCGTAAGGTAGCTGATAATTCGACAGAAAGTGCTTGGAGGTCTACATCGCCACCTCCCGTCACTCGCAAGCTACTGGCTGTAGCTTCAGATACTCGGATAAAAACTTGCCCCGGCACGGCTCCTTCAGCAGGTATATCATACTTAGAAGGGTCAGGGCGCTGGTTTGCTTCAGTCGAATTGCTTGGCTCTTCTAAAAGCCTCCGCTCTTTGGTACAGCTACCAACGAGCATTGCCAACCCACACAATAAGCAGCCAGCAGCAAGAATAGATTTCTTCATTCTGTAACGATTTTAAATACTACTTTTCTCATATCAAAGGCAGAGATGATAGGTCATACCCTATCACTTACCACACCCGTTATAGGTTAACTAATAATTAGATGCAGACAAATATAACAAATTTTGTCTTAATCCTTGTTTTAATGGAATATTATAATGAGAATGTTGCACGAAAAACCGTCTCAAATTATTGCGTATATCATTGATTATTAGTATCTTTATTGTGTAATTAAGGGGAGGATATAGTATTGATTTATAGCGACAATAGTTATGGGATTCAAGCAAACGAGCAACAATGCACCCTCATTTACTGAGGTGTTTACCGAATTGAGAAGTTCTAGAGCACGCAATGAGTTTCTAGAGCAAATTGACAAACTCATTGATTGGAGACCATTTCAAACGCTCATAAATAAAAAGCTAAA
>NZ_KB904256.1 GCF_000379925.1 Porphyromonas levii DSM 23370
GAGGGAATAAACAATAAGATTAAAGTGATGAAGAGAAATGCTTACGGATATAGAGATGATGAATATTTCAAACTAAGGCTTTTTGCTCTACATGACTGCCGTATCACACGAAATGTCGGATGAACCTAAATAATCACCTTGAGCATCATCTTGGGATGGTAGGGGTATCGACCTAGCTTGCTGTACAGACCATAGATATTATCTGTATTTATGCCATCAATGATAGCATTCACAACTCTAACAGGGTCATTTTCACAAATATCCTCGTCAAGTCTCTGAGGAAAGAGCATTGACCTTTTGTGAATGTATGGGCGAAATGGTATCTTTATCATATATAATTATTTGATATACATAAAGATACCAAATCTTTATGACATGACAAAGCCCTGACTTGTGAAAGTTGGGGCTTTCGCCATTAATAGGAGCAAGAAAGAGGGTGCATCAAAACATTAGTTTTGACACACCCCCATCTTGCTAGTACTTATAATACCTAAGTAAATTACTTAGTTGCTTTTCCTACATAAGGGGTCTTTTCGATACGAGTTACACCCTCTTTCTTTACTTCCTCTCCTGGAAGAAAGTCGGTACACTCATCCATGTAGGCAATCACATCACCCTTACGCACGTTGGCGCCTTGTTCCGCAACGATCTCACGGATACGACCTGACACGCCAGCAAGGACATCGACCGTATATAATACGTTGGTCTGGATAAAACACATCTTGCTACCTGCACGGTATGATGTGCCAACTGAAGGAGTTGCTGAGCGATCCTCAAAGTCGACCTCCCAGAATATCTGTCCACTGACTGGGGCAGTTACTGGGATATAATTAGCACGTTGAAGAGCTTTGATCTCATCAGGTGTTACGCCCTTCTTTGCCTGAGCCTCTGCCTTGAGTTTTGCAAGATCTGCTTCGAAGCGCTGCTTTGCCACACCACTCTTGAGGTCACGGTACTGCTGCTCATGCATAGCGAACTCGAAGAGCTCCTCATCATCCTCGCCGTAGTCCCAGCCCTCTTCGTCCATCATCTTGCGGAACTTATCAAGCTCGTCAGGATAATTATCCTGTGGGTTAGCATCAGTAAACTCCTCGCCCTGCTCCTTAGCAAGGGCAACAATCTCTGGAGCAAGTTCGCCTGGTAGCTTACCAGACTTACCTGTAATCATACCCCAAGTATTCTTATCAATAGCTTGCCAACGACCTTCGCCTCTCTCCATATTAAATACATTCATAAGAGCGACGTTCTTGACATACTGACTGAATGGGGTTACGAGTGGTGGGTAACCGAGCTTTGGCCACACATATTCTACCTCGTTAAATAGCTTTACCATGAGATCGTCTACTGATATTTCTGGTTCGCCATTCTGCTTGTGGTACATATTGATAGCTGAGTGGATTCCCTTGAGATCTGCCATCATAGAACCCATCATACCACCAGGCAGACCACAACCAACTAGGAGAGAAGAGCTCTGAAGGTTACCGAAGTTGGTAAAGTAACCGAGGAAGTCGTCGAGGAATTCCTGTGTAAGGCTACGTACCTTCATGTATGCGTTCATATTGATCTCTGGAACATCAAAGCCGTCTGCCTTGAGCATCTGCTGGATGGTAATTACATCAGGATGGATTTTACCCCAAGCTAAAGGCTCTACTGCTACATCGAGGATATCGACCCCAGCGCGAGCAACTTCTAGCATGGAGGCAGGGGAGAAACCTGGACCAGAGTGACCGTGGTACTGAACAATTACCTCGGGGTTGCGCTCCTTAATAGCCTTTACAATCTTACCAAGTACGGTCGGACGGCCGATTCCAGCCATATCCTTGAGACAAATCTCAGGTGCACCAGCATCTATGAGTTGGAAAGCGATGTTGGTGTAGTATTCAGCGGTATGTATAGGTGAGTGAGTGATACAAAGCGCTGCCTGAGGAATCATTCCTGCCTCCTTAGCATAATGGATAGAGGGGATGATATTGCGCACATCATTGAGACCGCAGAAAATGCGAGTGATATCGGTACCCTGTGCTTTCTTGACCTTATACATCAGCCTACGGACATCGGCAGGCACTGGATACATACGTAGGGCATTGAGACCACGGTCTAGCATGTGGGTCTGGATACCTGCCTCATGAAAGACCTTTGTGAATGCTCTAACAGCTTTGTTGGGGTTCTCTCCATAGAGTAGCTGAACCTGCTCAAATGCTCCGCCATTGGTCTCTACACGTGCGAAGCACCCCATCTCAACGATGGCGGGAGCTACACGCTCCAACTGATCTACCCTTGGCTGGTATTTACCAGAGCTCTGGAACATGTCTCGATAAATGAGACTGAACTTAATTGATTTCTTTTTCATTTCGCAATTGTGTGATATATATTTAGTATTCCCTTTCTTACAATTTACGTGCTGCTACGTCACTAAGGTGAGAGCGCTCACCCTGAATTAGATTGACATGTCCAAAGAATTCCTCTCCACGCATCCGCTCAATCATGTAAGCAAGTCCATTACTTCGGGTATCGAGATATGGGCTATCTATTTGGTGAACATCGCCAGTAAATATCATGCGGGTGTTCTCTCCCGCTCTGGTAATTACGGTCTTGATCTCTTGTGGGGTGAGGTTCTGTGCCTCGTCGATAATACAAATTACGTTGGTGAGGCTTCTACCACGGATATACGCTAGCGCTTCTATCACAAGCTTCTCACTCGTGAGCATTCCTTCTATCTTGGCGAGCTGAGGAGAGCCTTCGTTGAACTGACTCTTGATAACGTTGAGGTTATCAAATAGTGGTTGCATATAAGGCATAATCTTCTGCTTGTAATCTCCTGGCAAAAAGCCTATGTCCTTATTCGCAAGCGATACGATAGGACGAGCCAATATTATCTGTTGGTAGTTATCCGCCATGTCAAGAGCCGCAGCAAGAGCAAGGAGAGTCTTACCTGTACCTGCCGTACCTGTGATCCCTACTAGTGAGAGTGATGGGTCGGAGAGTAGGTCTAGCGCCATCGTCTGTTCGGCATTCCTTGGCGTAATACCCATGTAGGTTCGCTTCTCAATACTTCTTGCTTTCTCTGCCTCATTATCCACACGCACTAGAGCAGTACTCTGTGGACTTTTGATGACAAACGTCTGATTGGGCTGCGGAGTAAATGGCAATGAGAGCTCTTCTATAGCCACTCCTGCGCCTTTGGACACATACAGACTATCTACTATCCCTGGGTCATCGACCTGCACCTCGCTATAATTCTGAGCAAATACATCATCCACGTCTACCTGATCGGTGGTATAATCCTCTGCTTGTAGCCCTAGCGAAATTGCCTTAATACGGAGGTTGACATCCTTTGTTACGAGAATGGTAGGGAGCTCAGAGCTCTCTGAAAGAGTTAGGGCAGCAGATAGGATGCAATGATCATTAAGATCCTGTCTGAATATATCGCTCACCTTCTTGTTGTGCTGTCCATTAGTAAGGATAAAAACCTTACCTCCGTCTGCATTAATCTGCACCCCATTCTCATCTATCTTAATACCCTTTCGAGACTTGGATCGAGTGCCCTCGGCTTTGGCTATCTTATCATCTAGGATACGAGTAAAGGCACGAGCATTGAAGTTGATTTGCTCATAACCCTTCTTGAACTTATCTACTTCCTCAAGTACAGTAATAGGTATATAGACATTATTGTCCTGAAAATTTTCAATACATTTAAAGTCGTGTAGGACTACATTCGTATCAAGTACGTAATTCTTCTTTGCCATATTCGTATACGTTTTAGAGCGTCCATCAGACGCTATGATACATTCAGCTTCACTCACGGTAGCACTAAGCTACTGCACAAATGTAGCGAAATTATTATGATTAGCTACATATCTCTATAATTATTTTAATGCAGCAAAATAGAGGGTGTACCGATGGTTTTGCTCTGCAAAACACATTTCGGTACACCCTCTGTAAGAGAAGGACTTATAGTCCTATATATTATTGTGCAGCTTTATCAAGCTCAGCTACCTTATCCTCCATACCTAGGTTGTAGTAGGTATTCTTGAGTGCTTGGGTAATCTGTTCGTTGTCTGGCTGAATCTTGTGAACCTTCTCAAGGTATGGGAGAGCCTTCTTATACAGCTCAGCTGCCTGTGCCTTTATCTCCTCATACTTCTTGTTGTCCATTGTATTATTAGCCTCGTCCATCATCACAAGCGCTTGGTTGAAGTATACCTGAGTAAGACCGAAGTTAACATCTACGTTATCAGGATCCATTTCAAGCGCATTAAGGAATAGCTTCTCTGCTTTCTGATAATCGTTGAGATTAGTGATATACACATTACCTGCAATAGCCAAAAGGTTTACATTGGTAGGCTCCTTCTTGATAGCCTCCTCTAGCGTGCTAACAGCCTTCTCAGACTCACCCTTCTTTAGTAGGCGATCTACATAATTTGCCATCAACCACTGATCGTTAGGGAACAGCTTAAGACCCTCCTCTACAGTATTCTCAAAGCTAAGCGTATCACCGCTAGTAATATATTGGCTAGCGAGGAGCTGATAAACAAGGTTCTGCTCGTAAGGCACCTCCTTAATAGCTTGGAGCTCCTTGATAGCAGCCTCTTGGTTATCCTTTATCATAGAAGCCGTATAAGCTGAGAAGAATGCTACCTGCATGCCAGTTGAGTCCTGTGCTGCAACGTTAGTACCCTCGAAAAGAGGCATCTTCTTTACTTCAACAAACTTAGAGAGATACTTATTAGCCTCTGTAAACTCTTGTGCCTGCATGTGAGCATTACCGCCATCGATAAGAAAGCCATAGTAGTTCTCAATAGCCTTCTGGATGTTCTTAGTGTACTTAGGCTTTACCTTACCCTTTTCATTAGGCATCTGATCAAGTTCAGCTGCCTTCTGGTAGAAGTTAATCATATTCAAAACAGGAGCATAAAACTCTGCTTCAGTCACCTCCTGACCCATCTGCTGCTTTACGAAACCGCGCTCTACAGCCTTCTCCTCCACTAGACCAGCTACATACCAAGCGTATGCAGAGTTCTCAGTCTCAGGGTTAGTAAGAGTTGCTTTGATTAGTGTACGTGCCTCCTCTAGGTTAGCACCATCTCTCTTCACTGAGCGCTCAATCTCCTTCACTACCTTTTCCTGTGCAAAGGCAGGTACAATCATTAGAGCGCATAGGATACTTAAGAAAAACTTAGTCTTCATGTCTTTTCTAATATATACAATTAATTATTCCATTCTACTTCTCTTGTATCACACTATTGTGACAAGGGAATACGACACTGGTTTAATCCTTATCCTCGTCGTCCTCCTCGTTCACATCCACATCTACTCCATCGACCTCCTCAATGCCGTCTTCGACAAAGACGCCCTCTGAAAGGTCTTCCTCCTCCGGTTCCTCCTCCGATAGCACACGACAGGTACTAGCAATCTCATCGCCACGCTTAGAGAGGTTGATAAGCTTCACCCCTTGAGTATTTCTACCTATTATGGCTATGTTCTTCATGCTTGTGCGGATCGTCACCCCGCTCTTATTGATGATCATAATATCATGCTCATCTGTCACGCTATGGATAGAGACAAGCTCCCCGGTCTTTTCTGTCACCTTCAGAGTGATTACACCCTTACCACCTCGGTTACGAAGAGGGTAATCCTCCAGGTAGGAGCGTTTCCCATAACCATTCTCTGAAATTACGAGTATCGTTTCCTCCTCAGGGTGTTTGATACTCACTGCCCCCACAACCTCATCAAGGCTATCAGCAAGGCGCATACCCCTCACACCCATTGAGCTTCGACCGAGAGGTCTTAGCACACTCTCGCTGAAACGAACTGCCCTACCATGCTTACTACCGATTACGAAGTCGCACTTACCATTGGAGAGCATTACACTTACTACCTTATCTTCATCACGGAGCTTAATAGCAATGATGCCTGACTGACGTGGGCGAGAGAAGTCCTTAAGCCTAGACTTACGTACCAATCCTTCCTTTGTGAAGAAGGTGAGGTAGTGAGAATTGACGAAGTCCTCATCTGTTGTAAGGTTCTTTACCCTCAGCACCGCAGTGATACTACTATTGGGCTCGAGATTGAGTAGGTTCTGAATAGCCCTACCCTTTGCATTCTTTGCCCCCTCAGGTATCTCAAATACCCTAAGCCAATAGCAGCGACCTTGGTCAGTAAAGAACATCAGTGTAGCATGCATAGATGCAGAGTAGATATACTCCACAAAGTCCTCCTCTCGAGTATCAGAGCCCTTAGCTCCCACCCCACCACGGCTCTGAGCGCGGAAGTCTACGAGTGGAGTACGCTTAATATATCCGAAGTGTGAAATAGTGATCACCATATCATCATCCGAATAGAAGTCCTCAGGGTTCATATCGGCAGTAGCGTATATGATATCACACTTGCGATCATCGCCATACTTATCGATAATCTCCTGTATCTCGTCACTGATAACGACATATAAGATGTTCTCATCAGCAAGTATCTCCTTATAGTATGCAACCTTCTGAGTTACCTCATCATACTCAGCGCGTAGCTTATCCAGCTCCATGCCAGTGAGCTGTCCTAGGCGCATTTCTACTATAGAACGAGCCTGTATCTGAGAGAGGCTGAAGCGAGCCATTAATTTCTCAATTGCTTCGGTCTGCCTCTGAGAAGCCTTTATGATAGCTACCACCTCGTCGATATTATCGGCAGCGATAATACGACCTTCAAGGATATGAAGCCGCTCCTCTGCCTTGCGAAGATCAAAGATGGTACGTCTTGTAACCACTTCGTGGCGGTGCTTAACAAATTCACCAATAAGATCCTTGAGGTTGAGAAGCTTAGGACGGCCATCCACGAGGGCAATATTATTAACACTAAAAGAGCTTTGCAGCGTGGTGTACTTATATAATTTATTGAGTACCACACCAGCATTGGCATCGCGCTTAACGTCAACAACGATACGCATTCCTATCTTGCCACTCGACTCATCCTGCACATTGGCGATGCCTTCTATCTTCTTAGACGTTGCAAGATCAGCAATACTCTTAACTAGATCCTTCTTGATTACATTATATGGAATCTCAGTGATAATAATCTGCTCATGCTGACCCACCACCTCAATCTCTGCCTTACCTCGAATCACAATCCTACCTCTACCAGTATGGAAAGCATCTTTCACCCCTTGGTATCCATAGATAGTTCCCCCTGTAGGGAAGTCTGGAGCCTTGATGTACTCCATCAGTTCATCAATGGTAATATCGCCCCGTTTCTCGATATAAGCGAGAGCGCCCTGCATTACCTCTGTGAGATTGTGCGGAGCCATGTTAGTTGCCATACCTACCGCAATACCAGAGGCACCATTCACCAAAAGGTTGGGGATACGAGTAGGTAGCACCGACGGTTCGGTAGTAGAATCGTCATAGTTAGGCACCATATCTACAGTCTCCTTATTGATATCAGCGAGCATTTCCATAGCCAATGGGGCGAGTCTACTTTCGGTGTAACGCATCGCTGCAGGCCCATCACCATCTACCGACCCAAAGTTACCATGAGGATCTACAAGTGTATAACGCATAGACCACTCCTGAGCCAAGCGCACTAGAGCCATATATATAGAGCTATCACCATGAGGATGATACTTACCCATTACGTCTCCCACGGTACGTGCGCACTTCTTATAGGCCTTATCGGGCGTATTGCCCAATTCATTCATGCCATATAATATGCGTCTATGGACTGGCTTAAACCCATCACGGACATCAGGCAAAGCACGGCTAACGATCACAGACATCGCATAGTCTATGTAAGCCGATTTCATCTGCTCTTCGAGATTGACCTCAATGATCTTCCCCCCCTGCTTCAACTCCTCTTGCATTCTACTCTAATATATACACATTTTTTTCACGTGCAGACCTACGCCAAACTGGCATACTACACCAAATAAATCAATAGCCAAAGATACAAAAAAACCACTAGACTACCACACACGTATCCAAGAGCGGTTCTCCGAGCTTCCTAGGAATAAACCTTCTTTAATATTTACTACTAAGAGATAGTACTCTATTAGAAAGTATTAATCTATGGACTCGGATTTTTCTCTAGCATCAGGTGTAAATACTAATAGGTAGAGTAGCGCACTCCGATATACTATAGCGGCGAGAGTCTCTCTGGGGAGGGACTCCAGTCTCTCCACAGAAGAACTCCAGTCCCTCCCGCGAGGGACTGTAAGAGATCTACCCAGTAGTCGTAATTAGGTTATAGAGAACAGAACGAGGAAACTGTACCGAACAAGAGTAAACTTAAGCTTCCATCATTATCTACTTGCAAGAGACTATATTTCTTTTCACGGCTTACAAAAAGAATAAAACACACTGATTTAGTCGGTAGAACCCAAAGATTTGCCGAAATATAATTAAGTTTGCAAGGACATTTGAGCAGAACTACAAGAAATGAAAGAGAAAGAGGAGGAAGTGATTCAACAATCGCCAGATAACACCTCTAGTCTCCCCGAAGGAGAGGAGCATAATGAGGAGCAAACACCTCAAAAGCAAAGTCCATGGTGGATAAAGCTTTTGAAGTGGATTGGTGGAACGATACTCGGAACAATAGCAGTCCTATTATTACTAACGGCATTGCTGTACATCCCAGCAGTACAGAATTGGATTGTCTCATCTACTCGGAGCGAAGTATCCAAAGCCACGGGCTTCAACCTCGAGATTGGAAATATTCGAGTAGGATTTCCCGTAAAGCTAAAACTAGAGAAGGTTCTTGCAACTAGTGCTGAGACTGGAGATCTAGTAGGAGAGGTAGATTTGCTCACAGCAGATATTAGTATTTTACCGCTACTCCGTGGCGGCAGCCTGCCTATTTCCAAGGTGTTATTACAAAAAGCGAGTGTAGACCTCCCCCTCAGCAATGACTCTATCCACATTACGGGAAAAATCGGGACACTGAGTCTCAATAGGCTAGATGTAGACCTCAAGACACTCAGTATGGATGGTGATGCGCTACTACTCCATGATGCTGATGTAAGGATAGATATCCTACTCGATACGATACCTAAGCCAGATAGTCCTGACAGCACTCAGATGGTTATCACCTTCAATAATGCAGAGGTACGCAACCTATCTGCCGACTTATGGCTCTATCCCGATACTATGCAGATAGCGGCTTATATCTCCAAGGGAGACATTACAAATGGAGAGGTTAATCTCCGAGATAGTTACTACCAAGCTGATCGTATTACTATGGAAGCAGGAGTCACTTCCCTCGGAGATGAGATGGAGCGACTCCCTATGCCGTGGGTAGGCAAGGTGGATGGTCGAAAAGTAAGGTACGGCGGAGCCTATGATACGAGTGGCGATATCCGCAGCCTATACTACAGCGTAGGTGATGGTGTAGTCGTTGGTGATGCTTCATTTGTCGCAGAAAAAGATAGTACACGACTCAGGGTAGAAGATCTAGACTTGCGCATAGATGAGACTCGGGTAAAGGGTTATGCTGATTTGCCATTTGACGGTTGGATTCCAGACAGTATTGGACGCGCCGATTTTCATCTATTTGGCACACTCAAGCTAGAGGAAGTCAAGAGGTTCTTAGGAGGTCTTGAGGGGCTTCCCGAAGAAGCGTATGAGGTAGATATCGATGCCGCTGGTATCATGGAGTCCGATATGAAGTATGCGGTATCACTCAAGAGAGATAATGTTATAGACCTCAGTCTAAAGGGTACAGCCAATGACGCCCTTTCTTCTCGCCGAAAGCTCACCACCACCTACAATATCCTTGCGGGAGAGCAGCTCAAGCCAGTAATCGTACATTTCCTCAACAAAGGAAAACCTGGCTCTGTCCCTACATGGGATATCCCTGGAGGACTAGAGGTAAAAGGCTCAGCTTCCTATTCGGCTCGGGAAGTACGTACAGATATTCAGCTACTCAATACCAACTATGGAGGAAGTATTATCGGTAATGCTTTCTACAGACCAGACACCAAGGAATACCAGGCAGATCTAAGAATCAACGAACTAGACCTCCAGAGTTTTCTACCAACGGACACTATTGGTGCAGCTTCAGCAACCATCAATTTGGAAGGACGTGGCACCGACATATTTAGTCCCCGCACTCACGCTATCCTCTATCTGAATGTAGACTCCGTAAGCTACAAACAGCATAGCCTAAGGAATGTGATGCTGCTCTCACAATTAAGAAACAATCAGTTCTTCGCTGCGCTAAATAGTGACAATGAAGCGCTCAAGATGACTGCCCAAACAGACGTATTCCTAAGGAGAGATAGCGTTGCCGGTAGTATCAATATATTGGTGGATACGGTGGTGCCATCAATGCTAGGGGTGAATATTCCTATCCTGCAGGCAGGTAAGATGGAGCTGAGAAGCAATATCCTCAGTGACCTAAAGGAGAATCACAACTTTGAAGGAGAAATAGAAAACTTCATTCTCACCACCGATAAGGGTATTATCAAACCCCAAGAGAACACCTATATCACAGCACACACATCGAATACTCAGATGAGTGCGAAGGTATCGTCGGGAGACCTATCGCTAAGGTTTGAAGCTCAGAATGGACTCAATGACTTCACGAATCGTATCTCCAAGGTAATACAGGAGGTTCAGAAGTCTATTGCCGACTCGATAGGGCAGATGAATATGGCACCTTGGATAGAGTACTATCCCAATATGGAAGTTAGTCTCGAGATGGGTAGACAAAACTTGCTGCGCGCTTACCTAGATGAACATAGATTGGGAGCAATATCTACCAATATAGACTTAAAGACGGTACAGGGAGAAGGCATGTCGGGATTAGGTGTAATTACCTACCTACAGGTGGATACCTTTAGGGTGGATAATATCGACCTTGTGCTACAGCAAGACTCTGCTTTCTTTACGGCTATGGCAACGGTGCACAAAGAGCAGTTCCGCAATCAGAAAGCTTTTGATATCATATTATCACTCTCCTCCAATGTCAAACGCAGTGAGGCTTATCTCAATTGGGAGGATGCCAAACAAAGGGAGTTTATCCAATTGGGTATGGAGCTATTCAATCAGTCCAATGGAGATCTGACCTTTGGCTTCACACCAGACCCAATTGTATTGGCGTATAATAAGTTTAATGTACTTGAGGACGACTACGTAACCCTTCCAGCTTCGGATAGGAGCAAGATTAAAGCCAATGTAATGCTTTCGACCGACAGAGGAGCGAAGATTACCGTCAACGATGTACCCGATAATCGGGGACATCTCTTACGAGCCAATGTCACCGACCTACTCCTCTCCCAGCTAGATGGTATTGAGTTTATCCCAAACCTATCTGGGTCGCTCAATCTGACAGCAGACTGGCTACAACTGCCAGATAAGAGAAGCGAATATATTGCGGATGCGCAAGTAAAAGACTTCTTCTTCAACCAAAAGCCTATCGGTACACTACAGGCAAAGGCTACGGCAGAGGATGACAATCTAGGGCGTGCATTGGTTGCCAATGTCCTACTCAACAACCAGGAGGTGGCGATAGCTAATGGATTTGCGCCGAAGGATAAGGAAGCATCTCGCTTCGACCTGAAGATAAAGGATCTACCACTGGATAAAGCCAATCCATTCCTCCCAGAGAAGTATGCGGAGCTGAGCGGACTGCTATTTGGCGAACTTAGGAACTACGATACAAACCAAGATATAAAGAGCGCTCCTACAGGTAAGCTCAATGGTCAGCTAATGCTCAAGGAAGCCAAGCTCTATATGCCATTTGCCAATGAGACCTACCGAATGGATAGCAAGCCAATATTGGTAGTGGAGGATAATGTGGTCATGGATAAGTTTGACCTTATTGCTAGCAATGGTAAACTGACAATGGATGGCAGCCTCTCTTTGGGCAATCAAATGCCAATTGACCTCCGTATCACAGGTAATGACGTGCTATTGCTCAACTCCCAGCAGACTAGGGAGACGATGCTCTTTGGTCGGGTCAATTCGGATGCCAATCTTTGGCTCCGTGGACCATTGAGTGCCTTTACCCTGACAGGAAATGTGTCTCTCAAGGGAGATACTGATGTTACCTACCAATCCCAAGATGGGGAGTTACAGGTTCGAAACGGGTATCAGAACCTAGTAGAGTTTACCGACTTCGCCGATACTCTTTTTGCCAAGAAAAAGAGCGTTGTAGATAGTCTATCCCTTGGCGGTATGGACATCCGCTTGGCAATACACATTGACCCAGCAGCACAGGTGAAGACCATCATCGCTTCAAATAGAGCATCCATAAAGGGTGGTGGCGACTTTACACTCTCTATGCCTCCTTATGGTGCAATGACCTTTAATGGTACTTATAATATCCAAGAGGGTGATATCCTCCTCAGCTTCCCACCTATTTCTAGGAAGTTCACAATACGTCCTGGTAGTAAGGTGGCATGGAATGGTATACTTATGGAACCTGATATAGATATCCAAGCGACCTCTATGGTAAGGAGTAACGTGACCTTACCAGGCGAACCGGCACGACAAGTTGACTTCCAAGTAAGCGTAATAGCGGAGAATGGTCTAGACAATCTTAAATTGCGTTTTAAGACAGAAGCACCTCAAGACCTCACCATGCGCAACACCCTATCTGGTCTCAGCCAGGAGGAGCAGACAAGGCAGTCCATTATGCTACTTACGACAGGGCACTACTTTGGTAGCGGTGGCGTCGCTAACACAAGAGGCTTTGATGTCAATAGTACACTTGCTTCTGTGCTGGCAAGCCAGCTCAATTCACTTGCGGGAGAAGCCCTAGACGCTGAAATCAATCTAGGTGTGACGGATGGCACCAACGCCTACGGACAAGGAACCAACTACTCCTATAGCATCACGAAACGATTTATGAATAATCGTATCAGCATACAGATGGGCGGTAGGATGGTAACGGGTGCGGCAGCAGCTGGTATTCGTCAGTCCTTTATCGATAATATGTCACTAGACTATCAGCTAGATCAAGCAGGCACGCACTACCTCCGCCTCTTCCATAATAAGAATTATGAGAATATCCTAGATGGAGAGGTAATAGAGACCGGTATGGGTTATGTGATTCGCCGCAAGCTCAATAAGCTAGGAGAGCTATTCAAGTTCTCTAAGCCTCTTGGCTCCGACCTCACCACCCCAAGAGCTATTTGGCAGATAAAGCCAAGGCAACAACAGGAGGCCATCCTAAAGAATGATGAAGATGAGAAAGATGAGAAAGAATAATCAGATAGTACTCCCTACACTGGCTTTGTTATTGCTTCTGGGGAGCTGCTCTGTAGCACAATATATTCCCGAGGGAGAACTGTACTACACAGGTGTCAAAAAGATTGCCTTCGAAGACAAAGGTGATGAAGGGACAGTCAATAACCGTCTTGCCCGTAAAGACATGGCAGAGATACTCAACTACAAACCCAATAACAGTTTGTTTGGCTCGGCCTCTCTGCGACTACCCTTTACCTACCCCTTCTATATCAATAAGCACTACGCCAAGTCCAATAACTTCTTTGGTCGTTGGTTGTATAAGACTTTTGCTCAGGAGCCAATACTAATCTCTGAAGTAAACCCTACGCTTAGAGCCTCAGTTGCGGAGCAAGTGCTGAGAGAGTACGGCTACTTTAGAAGTAGAGTAACACCCGAGGTAGAGGTAAGTAAGGATTCCATAAGTGCTAAAACCATTTATACGGTATTTATGGGTGAGCCACACCTATTAGATAGCATCAACTATAATCTATCCAATATCCCTTTGGAGAATCTTGAGGAGCTCTATTCGCCCAAGGTGTCTTTACTCAAAAAAGGTCAGCCCTTCGGTGTACTACCCCTCGAGAACGAACGAACCCGTATCAGTGATCAGCTACGCTCCAAAGGGTACTACTACTTCCAACCCAATCACATAGTATACGAAGCAGATACCGTTCAGGTCCCTAATAAAGTACAACTGAGGGTAAGGCTATCCGATAAGATGCTGCCCGAAGCATATAAGCCTTGGCGCATCGGTAGTATTACTTACAATATCCGCGATGGCGTTAATAGCCCGCTCACAGATAGTCTGATGCTAGAGGGTGTACTCTATCGTTATAATAAGAAGTCTCCTGTCCGCCTTTCTGTGCTCCGACCTAGGATTCGTATTGCTATAGACTCCCTTTACAGTCAGGAAGCGCAGCTGAACACCCTTCGTTCGATGGCGGAGCTAAACACTTTTGCTTACACAGATGTCTCCTTTTCCCCCGATAGTCGGAGAGACAGCATTACCAATAGACTCAATGTGGTCATCAATTCTCAGCTCGATAGACCCTATACTACAGAGCTAGAAGGAGTGTTCAGATTCAAGAGTAACAATCAGGTAGGACCAGGACTCAACTTCTCGGTCAATAGGAAGAATGTGTTCAGAGCTGGAGAACTACTTACAGTCACTGCCCGAGGGAGCTACGAATGGGAGACCAAGCGTACTACCCAAGGTAGTAACTGGGATATCAATAGCTATGAGCTAGGACTGACCACTGCGCTTACGTTCCCAAGGATTCTCTTCCCTATACTCGGGCGCAACCTGCCTACCTACCCTTCCTCTACGAAAATATCCCTGAATGGAACCTTCCTCAATAGAGGTCGCTTCTATAAACAGGCTCAATTTGGAGGGGATATCTCTTACCACCTACAGCCTAGTCCATCTATTAGGCATACTATTACACCTCTCAGCATCAGTTATAATCACCTAATCTCCAAGACGGAGAAATTCGAGGAGGCAATAGTCAATAACCCAATTCTTGGGCTTTCCTTCCGTAACCAGTTCATACCACAAGCCAACTATCTATTCGGTTGGGAGCTACAAAACCCGATATCCAAGCATGGTTTCAGCCTTCAAGCATACGTGGCAGAGGCTGGCAATCTCCTCTCTCTATTTTACAAGGGAGCTAAGCAAACTAATGGAGAGCCTCACCAAGTACTTGGAGCACCATTTGCTCAGTTTGTAAAGGGGACACTAGAGCTCCGCTACAACTATCGTTTCAATACCCGACTACAGTTTGCAAGTCGTGCTTACGCTGGAGCAGTTTGTAGCTATGGCAATATGGATGTTGCGCCCTACACTGAGCAGTTCTACTCCGGAGGTGCCAATAGCATCCGTGGTTTCAATGTGCGCGCCCTAGGACCTGGTGGTTACACCCCTCTTGTAGAGGATCCACTTAGTTTTATGGATCGTACTGGAGACATTCGTTTTGAAGCCAACCTAGAGCTCCGATACCGAGCAGTTGGGGCTCTGGAATTAGCGACCTTTATCGACGCAGGCAACGTATGGTTGATACGACCCGATAGTAATAGACCTGGTGGCGAATTATCGGGGAAGTACTTACTCAATGATATTGCATTAGGTACAGGGCTTGGAGTTCGTTACGACCTAGAGTTTCTAGTGCTCCGTCTAGATGTTGGTCTCGGGCTACACAATCCTACGAGAAGTGGGGGTAAATATATCAATACTTTCGACAAGCGGATACCACTCGCTTTCCACCTTGCGATAGGATATCCATTCTAAATGAGAAGAGAGGAACGACCAATCGGTCGTTCCTCTCTTTTATTTTACTCAAATCTCAAAGTCTTGGACGGACTCACACCACTGATAATAGCCGTAGGTACCAGCACTACTAAGAACACCACTAGGAATACCAGTATATTAGTGATGAGCAACGTTAGCCAATCAATGATAATCGGCACATGATTCATATAATATTGGCTGGAATCTAGTGGAATCAACCTAAAGTAGTACTGCACGCCCCCAATTACAAGAGCAATTACATTACCTATCACAATACCTCGCAGCAAGATATTTCCCGCCATCAGTCTAAATACCTTTCGGATAGAGCTATTACGCTGACCAAGTGCCTTAAGTGTAGCTATAGCCCGTACCTTTTCTAATATCAGCACAACGACTCCAGTAATGATAGTAATCGCAGCCACCACAATCATTAACCCGAGTATTAGAAGTACATTGGCATCTAGGAGATCGAGCCAGCTAAAATAATTATAATTATGCTCCTCTACCGTAAACATTGCATAGCGCTCACCGTACTTACTATTTCTATCGGCCAGCACACCGAAAAGCACTTCATAAAGTTTGGAGGCATTCTTTCGACTATCAAGAGTCACTGTAAGTCCCCCTACCTGCTCCTTTGACCAGCCATTGATACCTTGGAGCTCCTTTATACTCGTTAGGGCAATATACTCATCATAGCTATCAAATCCAGTATTAATCAGCCCTACAATACTATACTTTCTAGTCTTTACCCGTTCGCCCTCCACATAGTAAGCGAGAAATGTATCACCCACTCCTACTCCGAGGAAGTTTGCTATCTTTTGAGAGAGTAATAACTCTCTAGATACCGCTAGGTTGGGCAGACGCCCCTCCACTAAATATTGTTCAAAGAACGCTTTATCATACCCTTCGTCTATACCATGCATAATCACGGCTCTAAAAGTAGAATCTGTCTTCACGAGAGCCATCTGGTCTATAAATCCGGTTACCCTTGCTTCTGGAAATAAACTCTGGCTTTTTGACTCTATCTCCGACCTCGCCTCAGGAGTAACAGTCAAAGGTATAGAATACTGGTTGTAGTTATTATCAGGATTAGAGATACGAATGGTGCCTACGAATCTATTGATCTTTTGCTCCACCTCTTGCTTAAATCCTTGGACAACAAAGAGCGAAAGGAGAATCAACGATACTCCTAGCGCAATACCAACAGATGCGATACGCACTACTGGACGTAGTTTTCCGCCCTCCTGATAGAGGAACCTCTGAGCTAAGTCACGCTCTAAAGCCATACACTATTAGTACTTATATTGAATATGTCCTGCCTTCATCAGTTGCTCGTGCGTTACACGATGGCTATTCAGCTTCTTCCCTCCAAGGATAATCTCCTTAATGTATTGATTATCTCCAATAGGTTTCCCTTCTATTACCAGCTGGTCTCTACCGTGATACTTAGGATTGAGTTTAATCACAACCCTATCGAATGTAGGAGCTGTTAGCGTGTACTCCGGCACCCCAGGCACATCTGGATATAGTCCTATCATACTCATCAGTGCCCAGCAACTCATAGTACCTGTATCGTCATTGCCAGGAATACCATCGGGCTGGGTAGAGAAGTGTTTGCTCAGAAGCTCAGTCACCATCTTCTGTGTCCGCCATTCCTCACCTCGGAAGTAACTAAATAGATAGGGATAGGCAATATTAGGCTCATTGGTAGGGTCATAGTGTCCCTTATCAAATATTGATTGCAGCGCATTGATAAACTTCTGCTTACCGCCCATCAACTTAGTAAGCCCAGCAATATCATGGGGAACAAAGAAACTATAGTTATAAGCACTACCCTCGTGGAAGCCCGGATTGGGTTCGAAGTTCTCTCCCTGCTTAGGATTAAAGGGAGCTAGAAACGTTCCATTGGGCAGCTTAGGTCTCAATGTCCCGTACTCCTTGCTGTAATAATTCTTATACCCCAAGCTCTGAGCCCTAAATCGCTTTGCATCGGACTTCTTTCCTAATGCATCAGCAAAGAGAGCAAGAGCATTGTCCGCCACATAGTACTCTAAAGCATGAGATACAGAATTATCGTACTTCTCCCTAAGTGGCACATAGCCCAGCGCAAGATAATCGTCATTATCGGGACGAAGGAGATTATCCTTCCCTACAGTAGTCGCCGACTTATACATTGCCTCATAAGCTTTATGGACATCAAAGTCTCGTAGTCCCTTGAAGTAGCTATCCACGATCACAGGAATAGCAGGATCCCCCTCCATGGTCAATGTCTCCCGCCCATAAAGCTCCCACTTAGGCAGCCATCCATGCTCTTCATACATAGCCACCATAGTCCGTACCATATCCATCTGCCGTTCGGGATATACGAGTGAGAGGAATTGGTGCACATTCCTATACGTATCCCACAAAGAGAATACGGTATACCTATTGTGCACCCCACTATTCAGAATCTTCCCCCCCTCCATCTGAGGATATGCTCCATTCACATCCTGCAAAATATTAGGGTGAATGAGTGTATGGTACAGTGCAGTATAGAATATCTGCTTCTGCTCTAGTGTACCACCCTCTACTTGTATTCTAGCTAAGTCGGCTTCCCAAATCTCCTCAGCCCGCTTACGAATATCGGCGAAGCTCTGTCCCTCAGTCTCTCGTTGGAGGTTTTCACGAGCATTCTCAATACTCACAAAAGAGACTCCCATACGCACCTCTATCTGTTCGCCCTCCTCTGTATCATACGTAAAGAAGGCGCCCACATCATCACCAGCGAGCTCCTTGGTATATTTGGTGTACAACTTATACTGACCATTGTCCTTATCCCACTCAGCTTCTACTCCCTTCATTGGACGCTGATACTTCCAGTACCCTTGACTATTGGGAGCCTTGCTTACTTGCATCACGAAGTAAATAGGGAATACTGCCTGAGGATTGTAGCAAAACGTCCCCAATAACTTAGTACCCTCTATCTCCGTATCGCTTACCCTGCGCAACATCGCACCAGTCTCATTGGTCAGCCCTTCACCAAGATTGAGGAGAATATGACTCTCTCCCTTTGGAAATGTGAAACGAGTAATACCTGTTCGGAGCGTAGTGGTAGCCTCTGTGAAGATATTGTACTTGGTCAGCCTATTGGTGTAATAACCAGGAGTCGCAGCCTCATCTGTATAAGTGCTCCCATAATTACGATAGTCCACATCTAGCTTACCGCTGGTCGCCATCAGGAGAAGCGACCCCATCTCTGGGCATCCTACTCCGCTAAGATTAACATGACTAAAGCCAGTAAAGTAAGTATTTGTATGATCATAAGGAGTACTCCACCATCTGGCATCCTTATCAAAGCGATTTTCTTCACTTCCCATTACATTAAAAGGTACCACACTCATCATCCCGTGGGGTAATACTGCCCCTGGATTAGTAGTACCAAAGTTGGTAGTCCCCACAAAAGGTTGCACGTAGTCTACCAAGCGTTCCTGAGCGCTAGCCACCATAGTAAGCCCCAATACAACAGCTAGAAATAACCCTACTCTTCTCTTCATTATCTATACTTTATTATTATTCTATCATCGCAAAGGTAACTATTCCCCTACAAATACTACAGCTAAGACCACCCTCCTTTATCATATTCTGAAAGAACTGCCTTACAAAATAACCCCACGATTATCTATTGTAATAATAGAGCAGATGACCATCAATATCTTCGGAATAGGTTGGAAGGAGTATGTGGGGCAAGACTGGGGCAGGTACACCATTACCAAGAGTAATAGGGCTCACTTCACGGCGTATCATATCCCACAGTCCTGCATGGATAAAGGATTGGTGCACCTGAGTCCCTCCTTCGACGAGCAACGAGGTCACGCCTTGTTCCAGTAGCCACGTCATCAGCCTAGGCAGATGATCCGTATCGGATAGTAAGTGCCACCTCTCTCGGTCGCTGACAAGAGACGCTGTGGCTTTTGAGCGGTCTAACACAAAAACTTGTGGCGAGGGCAATCCTGGAAAGAGACGATTTGTAAGAGAGGGGTTATCCATAAGGAGCGTATTTTTACCAATAAGAATACCACAGTGCTCTCCCCGCATCTTATGAGTTAGTAACTGAATGAATGGGGTGGATATTTTAGCAGCGTTCTCTTGTGGGCTGCGTAGTCTATCAATAAAGCCATCCGCACTTTCTGCCCACTTTAGAGTAATATAAGGACGCTTCTGTACTTGATTCGTAAGGAATACCTTTGCAAGCTCTCGACACTCCTCCTGCATCAAACCCACTTCCACCTCTATACCGCCTTGACGCAAAATCTCACACCCCTTACCCGACACTTCAGGGAATGGATCGAGCGTACCTACCACCACTCGCTTTACTTTCTCTGCCACTAGCATACGGGCACAAGAGGGTGTCCGTCCTTGATGTGCACAAGGTTCTAGGGAGACATACATAGTGCTATCTGGAATCAAATGACGATGCACCGGTCGGACACTAGCCATACAATTGACCTCAGCATGTCCTTCGCCACGCTTCATATGATAACCCTCGCCGATAATACGATCTTGATGCACAAGTACGGCACCTACTCTCGGATTGGTTTGGATAAGATGCGCTTCGGCACGGCTAGCAAGATAAATTGCTCGCTCCATATATCGTCTCTCTTCCATTATTTCAGCTATCTTTGTACTCTATGAGTGATGTTCAATCTACAAAACGTTGGTTAAGCCAAGAGCTATTCACCTATTATCCTGAAGCAGAAGCGGAGCAAATAGCTCGGCAATTGCTCGAGGAGGCTTGTGGCAAACCCTATCCGCTATTGGTTGTCAGTGACTACAAAGTTACCCAAAAGATTAATGTCTTAAAGGGATGGTTGGCTCGGTTATTAGGGCGTGAACCTATACAGTATGTGCTAGGGCATACATATTTTGGAGGGATGGAGCTAATAGTGTGCCCAGGGGTACTGATTCCTCGTCCCGAGACAGAGGAGTTGTGTCAGTTGCTTCTCGAGCGCGGCTATTTATTTTCCGGGGCGGTGACCGCCGACATCTGTACCGGAAGTGGTGCGATTGCCGTCTTTATGGCTAGAGCAGGGGCCAAAGTAGAGGCCGTGGAACTAAGTCCGATGGCACTAGAGGTGGCAAAGGAGAATATCACTCATCAGGGTGGTGTGGTCACTTTGAGGGAGGCGGATATCCTTCACGACTATACCCCCATGTATGATGCATACGATCTAGTGGTCAGTAATCCGCCCTATGTGCTAGAGCGGGAGCGAAATGAGATATTACCCCATGTATTGGAGCAAGAACCCAGTATGGCTCTATTCGTTCCCGATGAAGACCCGCTCCTCTTTTACCGCCGAATCAAGGAGCTATACCACGCCAAAGTATTTGCTTTCGAGATTAATCCACTATGCGTGGCAGAGCTACGAGAGCTATTTGCCGATAAGGAAGTAGAGTTCATAAAAGACTTTAGGGGGAATATTCGGTTCCTAATCGTAAGGTAAAAATATGGAGCAAGAGGAGCTAAAGAGACTACTAATAAAAGCGGGAGCGTACACAGCGAAGTATGAAAAGACGGCGCAGGAGGTACGAGAGAAGTTGGAGCAGTGGACTGACGAAGAACTAACCACTGCCGAAACCGACTGGATTATAGAGCAGTTACGTAAGGATAAGTTTATCGATGAGGACCGATATGCAGAGCGGTACATTCGAGACAAGGTGTATTCACTCCGAAAAGGACCAATAGCAATTCGGCAAGAACTGAGAAACAGGGGAGTACCAGCCCGCTTGATTGAGCAAGGATTGCAACGAATCCCATACGATGATTGGTACTCGTCTCTTCGGGATTACCTTGCCCCACGAGTAGAGAGGCAAAGAGCCAAGGCAAAGAACGAATACGATCTTCGCCGTCGACTGAGTGAAGCGGCCTACAGAAGAGGTTACCCCTCGGATATATATGGCGAAGTGATTGATGGGCTTGACCTAGAATGGAGCGATGAAGATGAAGATAAGTTCTATTACTGAGCCAATAATCGACTTCTTATTCCCAGCTTATTGCATAGGCTGTGGTGAGCGGTTGAACAAGGGACACCGCTTTGTTTGCCCTACCTGTTTCGATGCCTTACCCAAGCATCATGGCATGGAACTGTATTACGACGCTTCAGAGCGACTTAAAGGTCTTGTACCCTTTACTGAGTATCAGACCGACTTAATCTTTAAGGAATCCAGCATAACTCAAGCACTGATCCACAAAATAAAGTACAGCGGTTTTCCCTCCCTAAGCACCGAATTAGCTCGAATGTTTGCCCCTACACACTTAAGGCTCGGGCACTTTTCAGACACCACAATGATAGTCCCAGTACCTCTACTCAAGAGCCGACTACATAAGCGTGGTTATAATCAATCGGCTTTTATCGCTCAAGGACTTGCAGAGGTTTACCAATTACCAGTGGTGGAGGATGTCCTGTACCGCAAGGGACAACGTGGCACACAGACCAAGAAAGGAAAAGAGGCTCGTTGGACACATGTCCAAGGAGCCTTCTTTGTGCCTGATAGCGCTAATATCTCTGGCAAACGTATCCTTGTGGTCGATGATGTTTTGACTACTGGTGCTACCCTAGTACAAGCGGGACGTTCGCTAATCGATGCTGGAGCAGAATCTATCTCCTTCTATACTCTTGCCCTAGACGTTCTCCTCTAACTGCCGAAGTACCCTACGGTAACGATAAATCAATAGACCTGCTAGGGTAGTAAAGCCAACAAAAAAGGCGCTCCAAATACCCAAGATACCATAGTCTAGTACAAATCCAAAGACGTATGCCATGGAAATGGTAAGCCCTAGATAGCAAAAGGCAGCCGCCCAAGCTGTAAATTTAACATCCTGAAGCCCTCTAAGTGCATTAGAGAAAAGGATTTGCAGCATGTCACACAATTGGTAAGCAACAAGAGGGAAGATAACCAGCGCTGCCAACTCTACTACCGCTGAATCACTCGTAAATATCTTAGGAATATCCTTGCGGAATAGGAGCAGAAACGCCATTACACTCAAAGCCATGGTAAGCTGTATCTTAAGCCCGGCACGCACTACACCTCTTATCTCCTTGGGGTTCTTTAGTTCATAAAAGCGACCTACCCTTATCATTACCGCTGCCGACATCCCGTAAAACATCAAAAAACCGAGCGTACTCACAGTATTGACAATCTGGTGGGCAGCCAGCTCAATCGTCCCAATCCATCCCACCATAACTACAGCAATACTAAAAGAGGCAGTCTCCATACCGAGCTGTAGCGCAGAGGGTATTCCTATCTTACCGAGCTTCTGTATCGAAGACCGTTCCACATGCCCTATCACTGCCCCATTTTGCTCAAATATCCCCTTGAAGCGCTTAGTCCAGTGTACCTCGTAAATCAATATCACTAGCATGACAATACGAGATATAAAGGTAGATAATCCTGCTCCGATAAGACCAAATTCAGGAAAACCAAGCTTTCCGAAAATCAATAGATAGTTAAATAAGATATTGATTACATTGGAGATGATAATAGACATCATACCTACCTTGGTATTTCCTGTACCATCTACAAACTGCTTGTATCCATAAAAAATAATCAGAGGGACAATACTCACTAGGTGTATGGTATAGTATGGCTTAATAAGTGGGAGAAGCTCTTCAGGCTGTCTAAACCAATGAATATTTACCAGGCAAACCCACATCACTAGGGTTATAAGAAGCCCCATAAGGAGGTTGAGGAGCGTACTACTCTTGAGCAATGTACGCAGCTTGCCATTGTGAGCAGCAAAAGAACCAGAAGCAAGCGGTGTTAGCCCATAGCTAAAGCCCATGGCAAAGACAAAAGCAATATTGATGAATCCATTCACAAAAGAGGCTGCAGCCAATTCCTGTGTTCCATACTGCCCTACCATGATATTATCGATAAACCCAACCAGTATCACTCCCATCTGCCCGAGCATAATAGGAGCACCGAGCTTTAATATCTCTCTTGTATGATTACTATTAATAGCCATAATCGTTCATTATTCTGCATAATAAAAGGCAAACTATCCAAGGGACGGTTTGCCTTACTTAGTGACCACGACAGGATTCAAACCTGTAACCTTCTGATCCGTAGTCAGATGCTCTATTCAGTTGAGCTACGTAGCCGTATGATATGTCTCACTATGTGATAGTGACCACGACAGGATTCAAACCTGTAACCTTCTGATCCGTAGTCAGATGCTCTATTCAGTTGAGCTACGTAGCCGTTAGTTATCTCCCTAACCGTGTGCAAAGATACCAATATTTTTGAAGAAAGCAAACCTTTCTCCAATTTTATTTTACTTGGAGGAGATTTGATGTGGTTCGTATGGATATTTATAGTATCTTTGCATACACAAAAAGCTCGGGATGTAGCTCAGTCCGGTTTAGAGTACACGTCTGGGGGGCGTGGGGTCGCTGGTTCGAATCCAGTCATCCCGACAAAGAGAGTTTTGAATTATGGATTGGTTGGGTAGCTCAGCTGGATAGAGCAATAGCCTTCTAAGCTATCGGTCATGGGTTCGAATCCCATCCCAATCACGAGAGGTGTAAAGGCTTGTAAACAAGCCATTTACACCTCTTTCCTTTTGGAGAGTATCGGTTTTGGAGGGTAGATTTGTGGCGATTTTTGGTAAAATGAGGGGTGAAAGATGGCAAAAAAGGCTACATTTGGGGGCAAAAGGGAGCAAATTGAGCGCAAATCTTCCAGCAAAAAACTAAGGTTCATCCGACATTTCGTGTGATACGGCAGTCATGTAGAGCAAAAAGCCTTAGTTTGAAATATTCATCATCTCTATATCCGTAAGCATTTCTCTTCATCACTTTAATCTTATTGTTTATGCCCTCCACTTTGGCGGTTGATAGCCGTCCATAATACCATGCGAGTATTTCTTTTTAGCTGCATTGATTGTGTTCGCCAATGACATTAGAGGTTTTGAAGCTGTTTCTAATGCCATTGACACCCAATTGTTTAATTT
>NZ_KB904257.1 GCF_000379925.1 Porphyromonas levii DSM 23370
CCAGCACCCAGTGAGTGCAACTGTGGCGATAGCCATCAAGCATGTTGCGATAATCTTTTTCATGTCTCTCTATCTTAAAGTGTGATACTAACTTATACACGTCAAAGATAGCAATTATTCCTCGTTTGCAGTATCTTTGTGCCATGATAAACTACAAACGAAAAATAGAAGACCTCGCTGAAGATTGTCAGTCTTATACAAGAGGTATGCTCTCCCTCCATGCTTATGCCGAGGTAGAGAGCTTGTACAATCCAAACTTTTTTCGTTGGCTATTCGACGACCATTCGTTGCCACCATTCGTCCTGCCTCACGATCTAGTGCCCGAGTACCGGTACTTTCTTTCTTTGCTTGTCGATAGATATTGTGTGTATATCACGAGGTAGTATAATTTTTTATCTATCTTTGTGTTGTGATGATTAGGCGTGTGTCACAATTGGGGAGCGGAATAACGCCATCTGCAGATAATTTTAGCCGGGAGCAACTAGCAATTAGTTGTCCCCGGCTTTTCTTATTTCCTTTCTCTCTAATAGATGCGCGCAACAATTTCGAGAGCCGTTTCGTTTTGTTTCTACTATCAGTTTTCCCTCGACTCGATAGCCGTTTCGTTTTTGCTTTCATGGCCGTTTCGTTTTTTCGGATATACATAACCATCACGACTACAAGCAAGATTACCCCCTATCAATACTCCTCTGCAGAGCATCAGTTGCCGCTCAGTAGAGGAGTATTTGTCGTCTATTACACTACTCATTGCGGAATTGGCTTCCGTAATAATTTGGGCAGTTGTTTTTTTTTGTGTACCTTTGCCCCACGTTTTAAGAAATATAGAAGTTTTTAAAGGATAGAGTAATGAAGAGGACATATCAACCTTCGGTAAGGAAAAAGGTAAATAAGCATGGCTTCCGCGCTCGTATGGCTACTGCCAATGGTAGACGTGTACTTGCAGCTCGCCGTGCTAGGGGACGCAAAAGGCTTACTGTCTCTGCTTAAGAGATAGCCTAGGGGGATTATCTAAAAATAGGGCATACATCAACAGATGTGTGCCCTATTTTTGTATTTGGATAGTTCACTAGGTACGGGCTACTGTGCACTAAGGCATAGCCCTCTTGAACCGCAACTAGGGGGCAGGACAAGCCCTACCGCCCTAGTGTACGCTTTAGCATCGCTTTGAGTTCTGGTGTGAAGAAGGCAACGGTGATCCCAATAAACAGAAGCAGCAATGCCCCTCTCACCGCAAGCGTAACCCAGAGATTGGGAAGCTCTATCGCCATGCCTACCACATAAAAGATAGCTCCGATGACGAGGTGTAATATATTCTTGCCTGTGTCGTAAGGTATCGGGAAGAGCTTCTGACCTAAGAAATAGGAAAGTAGAAGCATCACCGCATTACACGCAAAGGCACTCCAAGCAGCAGCAATAATGCCATAGCGAGGGATGCCCCATAGGATAATAGCAATAGTAGTTACCAGTCCGATAATCGAGAAGGTCGCTCCATAGTGTGTGCGGTCGCTTATCTTGTACCACACAGAAAGGTTATAATAAATACCGAAGAGTATTTCGCTCGCCATCACCACAGGCACTACCACGAGCCCACTATAGTAATCGGGCGACACGATGTGCTTAAACAAGTCAATACCGTACATAACCCCGAGGAAGATGAGTAGCCCGAAGAAGATAAAGTAGTTCATGGCAACCCTGTACGCATCATACCCATCCTTAGCTTTCATCTTGGAGAAGACAAAAGGGTCGTAGGCAAATCGGAACGCCTGGATAAACATCACCATCACCACTGCTATCTTGAGGTTACCTCCGTAGATACCGAGCTGCGTCATGCCCTCCACGCGATCGGGATAGAGCGAAGGTATCAATATCTGTCCAGCCATCTTATTGAATATCCCTGCTAATCCCAAGAGTACCAAAGGCAGAGAGTAAGAGAGGAGCGGGCGAACAAGCGACTTATCAAACCCTCTTCGTGCATCCTTCAACACGGGCAACATAGCTAGGCACTCAATCCCAGACGCTAGTAGGTTAGAGATAAAGATATACCCCACACCTAGATTAACCTGATAAAGCCATGCGGGTAGCGCTACACCTTGGGACAACAACCATGGGCAGAGCACGAAGAAGAAGAGATTAAAGAGGATGTTGAGCGTGATAAAGAGAAACTTATAGAAAGCAAACCTTAACGGCCTACGCTGATACCTTATGTATGCGAAGGGAACAGACATAAGGGCGTCTAGCATCAGGATAACGACAAACATAGTGATATACTCGGGGTGATCCGCATATCCCAGCCCCGCAGCTATATTGCCACCAAAGGCAATACCGACCAAACCAAAGACAGCAACCGCTATGCCCACCAGCTTAGTCGTAGTGGCAAAAACCCGCTTTGGCTCATCGCTCGTATTGATAAAGCGGAATAGCCCCGTCTCCATCCCAAGTGTAAGTACCACGAGTACGACACTCACCCACGCATATAGGTTAGTTACAATACCGTATTCTGCGCTATCAGCCAGCACCCTTATATAGAAAGGTGCTAGCAACCAGTTGAGGAACTTACTGACAATATTGGTAGCACCGTAGATTACAGTGTCCTTTGCCAACCCCCGCATGCCTGATGCCATATATCTCTTACTCTATATCGTCGAAGAAACCTTTCGGACTCCGTGGGCGCAACTCCTTACCCAGATGTTCATAGGCTAGGCGAGTCACCTCACGCCCTCTAGGAGTTCGCTTCATAAATCCTTCTTTGATGAGGAATGGTTCATATACATCCTCCACAGTCCCTGGGTCTTCCCCTATCGCCGTAGCAATAGTCCCAATCCCCACGGGACCACCATCAAACTTATCTATAATTACATTCAGTATCTTGTGGTCTATCTGATCCAGACCGTGCCTATCGATATTGAGTGCCTCCAGTGCATAAGTCGCAATATCGTGCTGTATACGCCCTGTCCCTTTCACTTGTGCATAATCGCGCACTCGTCTCAAGAGTGCGTTGGCAATACGAGGCGTGCACCTACTGCGCTGAGCTATCTCTTGTGCCGCTACTTCATCACAAGGCACTCCGAGGATGCTCGCACTCCTCAGCACAATTCCCTTGAGTGTTTCGCTATCGTAGTACTCCAAGTGCATATTGATACCGAACCTAGCCCTCAGTGGTGCCGTAAGTAGCCCACTTCGGGTAGTAGCACCAATAAGGGTAAAGGGGTTCAGATCAATCTGAATACTCCGTGCTCCAGGTCCTTTGTCTATCATGATATCGATGCGGAAATCCTCCATAGCCGAATAGAGGTACTCCTCTACCACAGCAGGCATACGGTGAATTTCATCAATAAAGAGCACATCATTAGGTTCCAAAGACGTAAGTACACCCGCAAGATCACCCGGCTTATCCAGCACCGGACCCGAAGTAACCTTAATATGCACCCCTAGTTCATTGGCAATAATCTGCGAAAGCGTAGTCTTTCCTAACCCTGGAGGTCCATGCAAGAGCACGTGATCCAGCGACTCTCCACGCAGCTTAGCAGCCGCCACAAAGACCTCTAGATTTTCTACTACCGAAGGTTGCCCTTGGAAGTCACCAAAGGAGGCAGGGCGAAGAGCAAAGTCCTTATCCTCCTCTACACGCACCAACTGCTCCGCAGGAGTATTGCCCCGCTCCACACCACGGATATCAAACTCCTCCAGCCCCTCAATAATCCTCTCCTCGTCCTTCATTAGTTCAAATCTTCGTGATTGTACCCCATTTACTTAAATCACTATTAGCCCAAGTTTCTGCGTTTACAACAAATACGTCTTCAATATAATTCTTCTTCCACCTCATAGGCATCTTCTTTGGAAAAGCTTCAGTTCTCAACACTCTTTGAGATTGCATCAATAGCGCAGAATCAAAGTCAAGTAAGCAAATGTAGTAACACCTAGGCGTCAAAGCGTCCTCGCAATATCTGTAGATGTAAGAGTCTCTATGCTTATACTTCAAGTCGTCATAGAAATTCCGCTTTGCCTGTTTGCTTTCTTTGCTCTCTAAGCTATTGGTTGCATTCTTATTGGCTCGCTCTTCTTTAATCTCAATAAACAAGGTCGTTTCATCATTAAGCTCAACCACGACATCTACAGCTTTCATGCAATGACTAAAGCCATGTTCCACCCCATCAAACTTAATAATTTGCTTTTCTTTTGGGAAGTCGAAACGATAACCATCAGTAGTCAGCGTACTCATTTTTCAATATCAAGCCTACTATTTATTTCACGAGCCAAAAGGCTATCAAATGCCTCATCAATAGAATTGGGGGCAACTTCAGAAAAGTCATCAAATGTAGCAGCACTCACGGCTCCACTATCCGAACGATAAAGACTATAAAACTTTGACGTAGAAGAACTAGACTGAGCGAACTCGAGCTCCTTAAGGAATACATAATCATGAGTAGCTACAAATATCTGTACACCCATCTCTGCCAATGCCATCAATATCTCTACCACTGTCTTGGATAGCTTAGGATTGAGGTTCGCCTCGGGTTCATCCCAAAAGAGGATACTTCCCTTGGTTAACGACTCATTTTGTATCAATAGGTACAACAGTCCTAATCGACGATACCCCTCAGCTAGCAGGGTAAATTCTAGTGTCCCTTTACCCAAAGTCCCATCACTAGGCATTGATAGATAAAACTGTTCATCTTTTACTACCACTCTACCTTCTATAGACCTCTGAAGTATCTTCAGAAGTTTATTCTGCTGAGGAGTTTTTCGCCCTCTCGTAGCTGGGAGATAGGCCCGATTTAGAATATCCACATATATCTCCTCCCATTGTAGCTCCCTGTGCTCATATAGGGATTTGAACCCAGGAGCAATAGCCAGCATATCCTTCACGGGGATATACACGGCTGGATTCCTCATATCCTTACGCCAAGTCCCGTCTGTAACGTCACACTTATTCAGAGTAGTTACTTCACAAACTATATTTGACGACCTAGAACCAGCCTGATCTTGCCGAGTAATACTGAAACGTCCCTTATTTCTTCCCACAGATCTTCTCACCAAACGACCAATCGAGTCAGGAAGGAAAACGCTTGATAACTTTTGCTCCAATGTACTTGTCTCTCGAATATCTATAACAGAGCACGCAGAGTACAATACTTTCATTATATGCGTTTTACCCGTAGAGTTTTGCCCTAATAGGACATTAATCCCTGGTGAGAACTCCAGTTTCAAGTCCTCAAAGGCAGTGAAATTTTGGAAACGAACAGATTTTATCATACCCCATAAAGGTTTAACTGTTTACGAAAGTAGTTCGAAGTCGAGCTGCCTACGGTCTAGATCGGTAGCTGCTACACGTACCGTCACCTTATCTCCTAGTGAGAAACGGCGCTTAGTATTGTACCCCACCAAAGAGTAAGTACGTTCGTCCAGCTCGTAAAAGTCATCGTCCAAGTCGCGGATAGGCACCAAGCCCTCACAGCCATTAGCTTCTAGCTCCACAAAGATGCCAAACTCCTTCACACCACTCACCACACCATCAAAGACCTCTCCCAAGTGACCTTGCATGTACTCTACCTCCTTGTACTTAATAGAAGTGCGCTCAGCCTCTGCCGCCTTGCGTTCCTGATCAGAGTCGTACTTACAGATCTCCTCCAGCTCC
This sequence comes from Porphyromonas levii DSM 23370, assembly GCF_000379925.1. GTDB lineage: Bacteria > Bacteroidota > Bacteroidia > Bacteroidales > Porphyromonadaceae > Porphyromonas_A > Porphyromonas_A levii. Next base: position 5,636 of record NZ_KB904257.1, read on the forward strand.
GCCTTATCCATACTCTTGCCACCTGCCATATAGCGTGTGAGCAACCTATGCACCATCATATCTGGATGCCTACGGATAGGACTTGTAAAGTGCGTATAATACTCAAAGGCTAGCCCATAGTGCCCGATGTTATCGGTCTGGTAAATCGCCTTAGCCATAGTCCGAATCGTCAAGGTCTCTATCAGTTCCGCCTCAGGCTTGCCATGTACCTTCTCCAGAAGGTCATTGAGCGCCTTGGCTATCATCTCTGGGGTTCCCGTTGTCCTTAGCTTATAGCCAAGTCTACCCACAAACTCAGCAAGGTCGGCGAGCTTCTCCGCATCAGGGGTGTCATGCACACGGTAGACAAAACTAGGTGCATTATCGCCCCTCATGGTAGCGACATGCTCTGCCACCGTCCTATTTGCGAGCAACATAAACTCCTCTATCAGCTTATTCGCCTCTAGTGGCTCTTTTACATAAACCTCTATCGGCTTGCCCTTCTCATCTAGTCTGAAAGCCAATTCAGAGCGCTCAAAAGCAATCGCACCCAGCGTCATTCTCTGTGCGCGCAGCTGCTTTGCCAAGCCATTGAGGGTTAGGATAACCGAACTCATATCACCTCGTGCGCCCTCTATCATTGCCTGCGCCTCCTCGTATGCCAAGCGTGCGTCGCTATGAATCACCGTACGTGTAATCTTATAGTCCAGTATATGCGCCTTGTCATCTAGCGTAAAGATGACCGAGTACGCAGGGCGATCCACATTAGGTCTCAGTGAACAGAGGTCATTGCACAATCGTTCGGGCAGCATGGGCACCGTCCTATCCACGAGGTAGACACTCGTAGCCCTACTTGCCGCTTCACGGTCTATCACATCATCGGGTAAGACATAGGCAGTGACATCTGCAATATGCACACCGACCTCCCACCTGTCTTGTCCTAGCGACCTGAGCGATAGCGCATCGTCGAAGTCCTTTGCAGTCTCAGGGTCTATCGTAAGTGTTGGCACATTGCGATAATCGAGCCTATTGTACTCTTCCTTGTACGCCATCTTTTCATCCAGTTGGTTGGCATAAAGCTCCACCTCCTCGGGATAACTGATTGGCAAACCATACTCCGCTAGTATCGCATGCATCTCCGTATCATTATCCCCCGGCATACCGATTACCAATAGCACCTCTCCGAGTGGGTTCTTAGCCCGTTCTGGCCATTCTAGCACACGCACCACCACCTTTTCGCCATCCTTTGCGCCATTGAGCTTATCCATCGGCACAAAAATATCATTGGCGAGCTTGTTGCTCTCGGTAAGTAGGAAAGCTACATTATTCTTGATCGAGAGGACACCAACAAAATTGGCCTCAGCTCGCTCTAGCACCTCCACAATCTCCCCTTCGGGAAGTTGACCACGCCGTGTAGCTAGGCGGTTCATCACCACCCTATCCCCATCCATCGCATTTCCGGTATTGCGCTCAGCAATGCGAATAGGTTCGCCACCGCCATCAGGGTAAAACATATTGTGTCCCTTGCCTGCCTTTCGGCGCAGTACGCCCTCCATCTTCTGCTTAGGGGGCAGATAACGGTACCTATTGGGCATAGTATCGGGCACCAGTACCCTCTCCCTTGCCAGTTGCTCAATGGCTTCACGCACCATCTCTATAGCGAGATCGCCCTCGGCACCCACGCCAAGCGCCACCTGCTTGTAGTCCGCAGCCTCACCCTTAGTGTTTCTAAAATATTGCAGCACCAGACCTCTCACCTGAGCCACACCACGCTTGCTGCCAGCCTGTGCGGTCTCCCTCCTATCATGCTTGCGACCTCTTGGAGCTACTTTACTAGATCTCCGTCCGCGCTTAGCCTCTACTTTCTTTCTCTTACTCATAATCTATAATACCTCCCACCACAAAGATACAAAAAGTTTACCCGTATCGGTCAATAACAATAGACAGTTGTCGGCAGTCGTCACTTTAATGCCAAATAGTCCTCTCCTACCCCGTAAAAACGCCAAATAGTTCAGCCACGAACCTTCTATGTAAAGCCCATGAACCGTCTATAGTATCGGCAAGACCATTTAATATATACTAATTGATCCATTTGATGTATATTAATTGACCCAATTAGTATATATTAAATGGTCATGGGATATACCGAGGGCGGTCAACGGGTAGCGGTGAAAGGTTTTTCGCCCCTACTATCTCTGTCTTTTCCTGAATTAATTGACCTTTTGCGGGGCTATTTACCTGCCTACTTGACCTTATCCACCTAAGGTTTCACGGGTCTATTGACTCCCATTTACTTATTTACTTGACTAAGTGCACTAAGTGGTTGACTTTTCCAGTACAGCACACAAAATGGGGGATGCGCAAGAGTAGCGGGAAAATTGGTAGATTTGCTTCTAGTTTATGTGGGGAGCCGTTTGGAGAGCATGGAGAATAATGATACGAGGGAGAGAATCTATTGGCGACCTTATTTCACAAGGTACGTGCTACCACTTGCTGTAGTGGTGGCACTTTTGTCGGCATGGGTATCGGACGAGGCTCCTATAGTGAGAGAGCCCTACCCGATGAGTGCCATGGAGCACCGTTCGACCTTTAGATACCAAGGGAGCTTCAATAGAGACTTCAATGACCTCAATGATATACAGCTGACTGCTGCGCTCAATAAGGGTGTGGCACCAGCGCGAACACGCCAAGAGATGGAGCGCCGTAAGGGTATGGTACATATCTGTACCAACCCCAATTATGTAGTAGAAGATCTCACGCACTCGGTACCCTATGTGGTGGAGGATATGGCAGACTTATTGGATGAGATAGGTCTGGCTTTTATTGGCGAACTAGCTAAGGACACACTCCCTCTATACCGCCCTATCATCACGAGTGTTACTCGCACTGAAGAGGATGTAAAGAAGCTCCGACGAGGCAATGGCAATGCGTCAGAAAATAGTACCCACCAGTATGGAACTACTGTGGATATCTCTTGGAGGCGGTTCGACAAAGTAGACCACCTAGACCCACGTTCGCTATCCGATGAGGAGCTCAAGCACCTATTGGCGATTGTGCTCCGAAGATTTCATGACGACGGTCGGGTGTATATCAAACACGAGCGGCGGCAGGCCTGCTTCCACATGACGGTTAGATGAGTAGGAGAAAGCACCATACGCTAGAGCTATTTGGGAATACCGATATGAGCACGTTGCGCCTTTCAGACCTTGAGGAGCGGCTATCCAAGTCTACCGGTTCCGAAAGAGAGCTATCTACCTTCCTCTCCACCTTACTTGATAGCATCCGTCTCGAGCCTATCGTGGTGCGCTTTACCAAGGAGAGCTTCACCGTCCCTAAGCTCGTTATCTTCGACCTAGACAGCACCCTCGTGCAGTCGGAGTTTATGGCACGGATTGGCGCTGCCGAAGAGCATAACCCTGATCGCAAGAACAAGCTTCTCACACTCACGCAAGAAGCACTCAAGGGTGCAGGAGACTGGGCGCACAACTTCACAGAACGGGTAAGGCTCCTCAAAGGGATGGATAAGGAGCTACTCCAAAGCTATTACAAGACAATTCCACTCTCCGAGGGGGCGCAACAGCTCATGGCTATGCTTCGGTATCATGAGATACCTACAGCTATTGTATCTGGAGCGTGGCTAGAGTACGTGCAATACATTGCCGATTACCTACAGATAGACGAGCGGTTCGGTTCGGAGTGGGAGCTATCGGAGGGTTACCTTACTGGTCATATCGTGGGACAACCTATTGGACCACAAACTAAGGTGAGTATCATGAAAGAATTGGCAGCGAAATATGGTATCACTACCGACGAAGTCATCGTCATAGCAGATGGGCACAACGACCTCCCCATGATGATAGAGGCGGGGTGTACCTTTATGATTTCGACTTCGCAGGAGCCTTCGCCATCATTTCTACCCATACAGAGCTCACTCGAAAATGATTTATCAACTACCTAATCTATAAGGAATTATGAGATACGGATATGTAAAGGTGGCAGCGGCTGTGCCATTTGTAAAAGTAGCGGATTGCTTCTACAACGTAGAACGACATGTGGCAATGGTACGCCGTGCTGAGGAGCAGAAAGTAGAGATGCTCACCTTCCCAGAGCTCTCTATCACGGGATATACCTGCGGAGACTTATTCTTGCAGCCTTTTCTACTAGAGCAGGCAGAGGAAGCAATCTGCCAACTAGCGGAGCAGACCAAAGACCTGAAGATGCTCATCATCGTGGGTATGCCACTACGCGCCGAGGAGAAACTATATAATGCCGCGGTAGCTATACAGGAGGGTAAGATCCTAGGTGCAATCCCTAAAACCTACCTACCCAACTATAGGGAATTTCAGGAGAAACGATGGTTCAATAGCTCTCTAGACCTCTCCTACTCTACCGTAATGATTGGTGACCACGAGGTAGAGTTTGGGCACGATATTATCTTCAAGTGCGGTAATGTGGGTGTTGGCGTGGAGATATGTGAGGATATGTGGACCCCTGTAACCCCAGGTACGCGACTCGCCCTCAATGGAGCACACCTTATCTTTAACCTCTCGGCAAGTAACGAGAATGCTGGAAAGAATAGATACATCAAGTCGCTCGTCACCTCGCTCTCGAGCCAAGCGATTACGGGATACATATACTGTTCGTGCGGCTTTGGCGAGAGCTCTACCGACCTCGTATACACCGGCAAGGCATTCATCGCAGAGAATGGGGAGATGGTTGCCGAAATGGAGCGCTTCAAGCTAGAGGAGAAGCTCCTCGTGAGCGATATCGATGTGGAGCGTATCCGCACAGAGCGTCTCATCAATAGCTCATTCCGCACGGCAGCATCTGTATACGCAGGTGAGAAACTCAAGGTAGTACCTTTTGAGCTCAAGGATGCCGACCGCAGCTATGAGATGAGTCGCCCAGTGGAGCGCAACCCTTTCATGCCTTCTACAACTAACCTCCCAGAGCGCTGCGAAGAGATGTGCCAAATACAGATGGTAGGACTAGCGCAGCGCCTCAACCACTTGGGCAGGAGCAAGATTGTCATCGGCGTCAGTGGTGGGCTAGATAGTACGCTGGCACTGATTGTGGCTGTGCGAACGATGGATATGCTTGGGCGGGATCGGAAGGAAGTAATCGGGGTAACCATGCCAGGGCTAGGAACGAGCAAACGGACGTATGAGAATAGCAAGCGCATGATGGAACTATTTGGGATTACTGCCCGTGATATCTCCATCAGCGAGGCTGCCATAGAGCACCTAAAGGCTATTGGGCACGATACCACTACCCAAGATGTCACTTACGAAAATGCACAAGCTCGCGAACGCACTCAGATACTGATGGATATCGCCAATATGGAGGGGGGCTTTGTGCTCGGTACTGGCGACCTTAGCGAACTAGCTCTCGGCTGGTGTACCTACAATGGCGACCACTCGAGCATGTACAGTATCAACGGTTCGATTCCAAAGACTTCGGTAAGAATGATGGTACACCACATAGGTAAGAGCAATGCTTTTGGCGAGGAGCTCTCTAGGACGCTACTCGATGTAGTAGATACTCCAGTGAGCCCTGAACTTACTGGCGGGGAACTAAAACAAAAGACAGAGGATATCATAGGACCATACGAAGTACATGACTTCTACCTCTATCACATGCTGCAGAACGCATACTCGCCCAATAAGATATTCTACCTCGCTCGCAAAGCTTTCAATGGGGTATACACCAAAGAGCAACTCAAGCAGTGGATGCTGATATTTGCCCGCCGCTTCTTTACGCAGCAATACAAGCGCAACTTCCTACCCGATGGACCTAAGGTAGGGGTAGTATCGCTCTCGCCTCGCGGCACTTGGCGTATGCCTAGCGATGCTTCGTCCCAGATGTGGATAGAGACTATAGAGAAATTTTAAGGCTCACGAACATAAGAGAATAGGCTACATAGCTCACGGATGAGCTGTGTAGCCTATTTGCGATTTAGGGAAAATGAGTACATTTGTAACGGCTACCCCTATTGGTAGTAATGCTATTATGAAATTGGTATGTAGAAACACCCCTTCGAGCACTTGCCTCATCCCTCTTATCTTACTTCTTGCACTTATGCTTCCGAGCTGCAAATCGTTTGAGGCGTACTACAATAGGGACAGCAACATCCATCAACGTATCAATTCGCTGGAGCTCGGTATGACGAAGCAAAACGTATTGAACTTCATTCAATATCAGCCCGACTTTATCAATAGGGAGGCGTACTCAGATGGACTGCGCGAGATATTCGTATACAGAGGCTCTTATAGCCGACTTGGCTGGATGGAGGAAGCTACACCCATGGTATACCGCTTAGTCTTCGAGAATAATACGCTGGTGGTGATAGACTCTGATAAAGACTTCGAACAAATTCGCATCAATGATAGGCGCCGCTTTGAGCAAGAGCGCAAAGAAGCGGAGGAGAAACGAACTGCCGCTCTCATAGAAGCTCAGAAAAAGAGCAAGGAGAAGGAGAAGTAACGAAGAGACTTTTTCGCCAGTGCCCTACTCTATTCGGATATTACTCAGGTGTGCTGGCGAAGCTAGCGGTGCTTGCTGTAGCTTGGTGATACGTAGGTGGTTGTCTGATACGGATAAGCGTTGCTCATGAGCAGTGTATGCTCGGGGCGCTACCTGAAGGTAGGCATCGCGGTTCCAACGGTTGTATACCTTAATCAGTAGCTCATTATCTCCACGCCTTAGTGGAAGACAGAGGCTTAGCTTGCCATTACCCGCTTCCCTATGTATGCCACCATCAATATAGGTGCCATTGAGGTAGACGAGTACGCCATCCGAGTAGGTAATATCGAACATCGCCAACTGTGCTTCGGGAGCCTGTAAGTGCTGGCGATAAAGCTTGCCTTGGCTAAATCCTAGCTCTAGAGATACACCCTCTTGTAGGTGATCCAGCGAGGGGCTCCACTCGGGTTGCTCAGAAATAGTCGCCATGCGCCCTCTTTGTTTGGCTTCCTCTAGAGTGCCCCACTCGTAGTTTCCTATAGGCACATAAGTGGTCTTCTGAGGTGCGAGATGCAGTACCTTTCCATTGACCAGCAAGGTACGCCCTACTTCGGTATCGGTATAGCTCAGTGTGATAGTCTTTCGCTTGCCAATTGCCCACTCATAGCCTACGATGCTACGGAAGCTTGCATAATAATCGGCAGAGGAATGGGCAAAGAGCGGATTGGCTTGGAGGGTCGTAAGGGGGCCCGATAGAGGCTTCTCCCTTGGTGCCTTCCAAGGCTGAGCATAGACATCGTAGTAGGTATTATGAGCTACGAGCGTACTTCCAGCGGGCTTGGCTCCACCTTTTAGCACAAAGGAATAGCGTGTCTTCCAGTCCGCAGAGATAGTGGCAAGGGCATCTCCCTCCGCTGCTGGGTGGGTATTGTAGAGCATAGAGCTGATGGGCTCTATCTCCGCACCGATACGTTTGATAACTTCGGACTCAAAGGGGACTATGGTGCCATCGCCCATAGGACCGATATTGAGTAGATACTTACCGCCATAGGCTACCACCTTGATGAGCGAGGCGAGCTTTTCTTTCACCTTATCCTCAACCTCGCCACGCTCTTGCCAAGAGCGATAGCCCCAAGTTTCGTCGAACATAGAGGCGGCAGTCTGCCAGGGCATCGCCATGAGGTAATCGGGGTATTCGTTATCCGCCATTACACAGAAGTCGGCATAGTCATTGCCCAGACGCCCACTGACCATACAATGGGGCTGCAGCTCGTGTACCAAGGCATAGAGCTCAGCACTCTGCTCATTGGTGAGGCTCCCCATATCGAACCACAGTTCGTCTACCCTACCATACTTGGTGAGCAGCTCTCGTACCTGCGCTTTATTGTACTCGTGGTGCGGAGGTGTAGCAGCATCAGCATTGTGCGAACTGAAAGGCATGGCATAGGGGTAGTGCCAATCTATCAAAGAGAAGTAGATACCAAAGCCTATACCCTCGCGATGACACGCTTCGGCAAGCTCGCCAAGTAGGTCACGCCCTGCAGGGGTATTCATCACATTGTAATCGGTTGTCTTGGTATCGAAGAGGCAGAAGCCATCGTGGTGTTTGCTGGTCATCACCACGCTACGCATACCACCGGCTTTAGCTAGTGCCACTATCTTATCTGCATCGAAGTGCTCAGCGGTGAACTCCCGTGTATACGCCTCGTACCAGTCACTAAATCCTATTCCAAAGGTCAGTATCTGCTCGGAATACCCCCGCTCTACAGGCTTGCCGTCGAAGACCCCTGCGGGGATAGAGTAAAGCCCGTAGTGAACAAACATAGAGTACTTATCGGCATACCAATTGCTCTGAGCGATTGCAGTAGTGCTGGCGATTAATATAATGAGGGATAGAAGGAGTTGTTTCATGTGTGGACTAGTAGTTCTTGATACAATAGCGACTGCCTGGGAGCGAACGGATAAGTCCATCTAACTCGAGGTCGAATAGCCGACCCGAGATAGTGGGGACGTCTTCTCCCAATCGGAGGGATAGATCCTCTAGGGTCAGTTCGCCCGAGGTACGTAGTTCGTGAATAATTGGATCCTGGTCTGGTTGCTCCTCTGCAAAGGGGAGCATAGGCTGTTGGGGCAAATCAGGAAGGAGATTAATCTCGCGTAAGATCTGCTCCGGACTTGTGATAATAGAGGCTTTCTGTCTTTCTATTAAGCGATTACAGCCTGCCGATGCTGGGTCGAACACTCTGCCAGGAGCAGCGAAGAGAGAGCGACCATAGTCAAAAGCGATATTGGCAGTGATAAGCGAACCGCCCCGCTCTGCACTTTCTATCACTAGGGTAGCATGACTAAGCCCGGCTACAATCCTATTGCGCTGCACAAACCTCTGTGGAAGTGCCCGAGTATCATAGGGGTATTCGGTGACTATCCCTCCGCCCTGCGCCATCATTGTCTCGGCTAATCTCCGATGGCTGGAGGGGTAAAGGGTGTAGTGCCCATGCGCTACCACGCCCACGCTCTTCAGCCCATGCGCTAGGGCAGTCTGGTGCGCCAGCTTATCTACTCCGTAGGCTAAGCCACTCACGATGGTAATATCGGGGCGATGAGTGGCTATCCCTTGCATGAGGTATTGGAGCAGATCTTGGGCATAGACAGTATTCTTTCGGGTACCTACTATACTAATCATGGGTGTGTTCGGCACCTGCCCCCGAACATAAAGCACGAGAGGAGCGTCGAAGCAATGGTCAAGATAGGCTGGGTAGTTGGGCGACCCAGTGAAGAGCATCTGTATATTCACCCCATGACTTGCCAATTGATTGAGCTTGGCGAGCTCTTCTTCTGCCTTTCGCGTCCCCTCTCCCGACAAGAGTAGTCGCGCTAGCTTGGGTCGGACATTGGGCACAGACGCAAGTTCGGCAGCCGTAGCGGAGACCACTGCAGCTGCCGAACCCATCTCCTCTATCAGAGCCCTCGCCGTTACAGGACCAATACCATCAGTAAGGCTCAGTACAAGTAACGCCCACTCCTCGGGCGAGAGCTGATAGAAGTCTGCCATATTTCTAGTATTCTAGACCTTGTAACAACTGGTCGAAATACTCGCCTCGGGTGAGTCTACCATTATGCACCAACACAGAGAAGATGTGTCCTGCAGCGCAGACCTTTTGGTCGGACATACGGATAACATCCTGATCGAATACCAGCTTAGCACCGTCGCGGTGGATATTGAGCCCTACCCAAAACCGGTCTCCACTCTTGAGGGACACCTTATAGTCTATCTCCACACGAGAGATAAAAGCGTCATAACCGGCATCGTGCATACGTCCGAAGTTATCGCCCAAGCTCTCCAGGAACTCGTGGCGGGCATGCTCCATATAATGCTGATAGTTCGCATTATTCACTACTCCCTGTAAGTCGCACTCGTAATCACGCACCTTCATCTCGACGAGATAGAGGTACTCTTTCTTTGGTAGATTGTTCATTGGAATTTACTTTTGTTGTTCTTTACGTATCTCATTACATAGAGGGCATCGCCTGGTCGTACCTTCTCAGGTATCTTCACGCTAAAGCGAAGCCCCTTTTCATCTATCTTTTCAAGGGCTTTATCCTCAACCCGCATATCGTTGGCGGTGAAGAAAACAGCGCCGGTAGTAGGACCAGCTACCAATAGTTCCTCTCCCTCTGCGATGTATCCGCCCTCTAGTTCAAACTCTGCTACGCCAATCTGGCTAAAGTACTTTACCACCTTACCCACGTGAGTCTTGACTTGAGTTGCCGACGAACCGTACTTATGGGTCCACTCCCCTAGTCTCTGTCCAAGATAATAGCCATTCCAGAAGCCGCGATTAAAGACCTTGGCTAGGCGTTCGTCCCAGTTGGCAATCTTCTCGTCGGTATAGGCATCTTCCAGATGAGCGAGTATCGCTTCATTGTAGCACTCGCATACCGTCCGCACGTACTCAGGACCTCTTGCCCTTCCCTCTATCTTAAACACACGCACACCAGCGTCCATCATCTTATTCATGAAGTGAATGGTCTTGAGGTCCTTGGGCGACATGATGTACTCATTCTCTATCTCCAGTTCGGTGTCGCTGCTATTATCCTTAACGGTATAGCTACGGCGGCAGATCTGATTGCAGGCACCACGATTGGCGCTGCTATTCATCTCGTGCAGACTGAGGTAGCACTTACCACTCACTGCCATACAGAGCGCCCCATGGGCGAACATCTCTATCCTGATGAGTTCACCCCTTGGACCTCTGATGTCTTGCTCTAGTATCGCACGGTGGATCTCATCTACCTGATCCAGATTAAGCTCTCTAGCGAGTACCACAACGTCTGCGAAGCGGGCATAGAACCTAAGTGCCTCTACGTTGGTGATATTAAGCTGAACCGATAGATGCACTTCCACACCGCGCTCATGGGCATAGCTCATAGCAGCAACATCGCTTGCGATGATTGCCGAGACGCCTGCCTCTTTGGCTGAGTCTACAATCTGATGCAGTAGCGCCATATCACCATCATAGATAATGGTATTGACCGTAAGATAGCTCTTGATACCATGCTCGTCGCAGATCTTCACTATCTGCCGCATGTCCTCAGTATCAAACGTCTTGGCACTACGGGCTCTCATATTGAGCCCTTCTATACCAAAATACACTGCATTGGCACCCCCTTGGATAGCTGCATGGAGTGACTCCCAGCTGCCCACAGGCGCCATGATCTCAAAATCCTTACGACTCAGTCCTTCTTGCTTCATTATAGGATATTAGTTTCCTTGGTAAACTTAATGATTTCGTCGATATAGCCAAATGCTAGACCAGTAACGCTATCGGCGGCACCATAATACACGGCTATCCTTCCGGTCTCAGGGTCGTGCACGGAGGCACATGGGAAGGTCACATTAGGCACATCGCCCATACACTCATACTCGGTAAGTGGACTAATAAGATACTCACCGCTGCGGGCAATCATCTTCCAAGGCTCATCCTTATCTAGCAATGCACTACCAAAGGCATAGACATAGCCATTGCAGCTACGCAACACACCGTGATAGATCAAAAGCCATCCCTCACTCGTCTCGATAGGGATAGGACCGGCACCTACCTTGAGGCACTGCCAAGCACTTAGCTCAAACGCTGCTGGCGCCATTACATGCCTATGCCTACCCCAGTACTCAAGGTCGGGGCTCTCGCTATAGAAGATATCGCCAAAAGCGGTGTGACCGTTATCGCTTGGGCGAGAGAGCATAGCGAAGTTGCCGTTGATCTTACGTGGGAAGAGCACACCATTCCTATTAAATGGGAGGAAAGCATTCTCCACCTGATGGAAGGTCTCGAAGTCCTCAGTCCAAGCCACACCAATAGTAGGACCGTGGTAGCCATTGCACCAAGTCACATAATACTTACCATCCATCTCTACTACACGAGGGTCATAGCCGTAGACCCATTCGCCAACCTCAGGGATATCGCAAGTAAATTCTATCTTCTCTGGTCTGATATCCCAATGGATACCGTCTTTACTAAAGCCTACATGCAGGCGCATGCGGCGATTCTTATCATCCACACGGAATACACCCGCGAAACCATCCTTGAATGGTACTACTGCGCTATTAAAGATACTATTACTATGTGGCGTTGCGTACCTCCCAATCACAGGATTCTTACTATAGCGCCACAACACATCTTTTGAACCCTCTGGGCGATCCTCCCAAGGCATATTGGGCATTGGTTGCCCTACAATCTCTATACTCATAACCTCGTATTTATTATTAACCTAAATCTTACACTATCTTTCTGCCCTCATCATCATAGCTGAAGGGCACTATGTAGGCCGAAATCAACCCTGGTATTGCCACAAGAAGGGCGATAAGGAAGAAGTACTTATACCCTACCGCATCGCTAATAGCACCACTCATCAAGCCAGGGATAACCACGCTAAGATTCATCAGACTGGTGCCAATAGCATAGTGCGCCATCTGATGCTCTCCTGGTGCTACCTGTTGCATCATGAAGAGGTTGAGCCCCACAAAACCAAAGCCATATCCGAAGTACTCCAACGTAATACCGCTCGCTGCCCACCAGATATTATCTGGCTGGAAGTAAGCGAGTAGGAAGTACACCACAAAGGGGATATTGAAGATAAGCGCCAACTTAAATAGCACCTTCTTCAGACCATAATGACTAATATAATAGCCACTCAGTATGCTACCGAGAATAAAAGCGGCCGTTCCTGCTGTCCCATATATTAGTCCGAATTGCTCATTGGACATAGCCAAACCTCCCGCTGCAGTATCTGCCTTCAAGAAGAGAGGAGCCACCTTCATCGCCAATCCTTCAGTAAACCGATACAGCAAGATAAATATCAAGTAGTACCAGATATACTTCTTGGTCAGGAATGAAGCGAAGATCTTCAGGAAGCTTTCTATGGCACTGCCAACGGTCTGCCTATGCTCCCTTCCCTCATTCCGTTTGAAGCTACCCGGGAGTAATACAATGTGATACAGGGCAACCAATAGCATGATCACAGCCGCTAGCATAAAGACAATCCGCCACGACTGCAGCACCCCATAGCTTGCCGAGAGTGTTCCCACAAGCCATACCAAGCCACCTCGGGCAAATATCTTAGCAATATTATAGGCGGCTCCTTGCCACCCTATGTACTCGCTTTGTTGCTTGAGGTCGAGGTGCTGCATGTAAGTGCCGTCACCAGCTATATCGTGAATAGACCCACTTACTGCCATAATAGCCATTAGGGCAATAGTCACTACAAAGAAGTTACTCAACCCAAGCCCAGCAAAGATAAGCCCAAGCATCACTGCCGAGACGACCTCTGTCAGCACTACATACTGCTTCTTGGTGCCCACTAGTTCCATCAGTGGACTAAATAAAGGCTTCAGACTCCAAGGTAAGATAAGGAGCGAAGCCCAAAAAGTAATCTGAGCATCCGAAATACCCAGATCCTTAAACATCAAAAGCGATACATCCGACAGCATCACCATCGGCAGTCCCATAGCGAAGTACACCGTCGGAACCCAGAGTGCGGGGCTCTTTCCCCGCTCAATCCTCGTACTATCCATCCTACTATCTTTCTCTTATACCCACAAATTTAGGCATTTTCACTCACATAGAGAAAAAGGCGCCAAGCATCTCTCAGCAGATTATGCCTCGATCTCCTTGACGTCCTCGCCTATCTCTAACCTTTCTAGAGTGCGTACACCTTACTCCTTCACCTCCTCGTAGTCGACATATTCACCGCCATCGAGGTCTATCGAAGCATCCTTGATGCGCTCCACGCTAGACTGCTCTGGTTCTGTCTGCTTACGTACCCGCTCCCTACGCTCTTGCTCCTCTTCCGCTTGCCGCTGAGCTTCTTTGTATTGTTCACGCATCCTATAGATACCGAGAAGCGACCTCCGGTAGACAAAAGCAAAATAAAGAAGTAGTAAGAGCGGTAATAGCAGTATAAATAGTATAAATGATCCCATACGTTACAACTCCGTAGGCTCTTGCCCACTCTGCTCTATCCAACTGAGATTATTGATATTGACGCCGATACTCATCGCCTTGCTTAGCAACTTAGTCTGCACATCCACAGGAATATCTGGTGTGCGCGAGAGAATCCAACATATATCCGTGCGCCTACCTACGATAAGCGCATACTCATAGTCTCCCTCAATAGCCACGACATTGTAGCCAGAGAAAAAAGGACCAAAGAAGCTCACCTCCATAGCGGCAGTATCGCTCTCTCCGACAAATCGAAGCGCTCCACGAGCTTGTTCCCACTTCTCCTTTTGTACATTATAACCCGTATTAAGTACACTCACCACCCCCTCATCACTCAACTGATAGTCTGCCGCAGTATTGATAAGATTGCGCTCAAAGCGAACATCCATACGGGCAATCTCATACCACTTGCCGAGAAACCTCTCTAGCTCAAACGGAGTCAATGGCTCCACTCCCTTGGGCACCGAATGGCGCGACCGATACCACAGTGCGCCCACAGCGGCTGCTGTAGTACCTGCTATAGCCACTAGTGCTCCACGAAGTATATTTATCTTCAACTTATTATCTATCATAATCAAAATCTTCTACACTATCCCACATATCAAGACTCCAAAAGTACCCAAAAAAGAATAGACCCCCTCGATATTTGGATATTTTATAAACCACGAACAATAATACGAAAAGGAACAGGCTTGATCACGTACACACGTACGTGACCAAGCCCGAATGCCGAACCGAAGGTCGCCCACAGGCAAAGCAACGCAGTAGTTGTGCCTTTAGACCCCCTCCTTAGCGCTTCTTGATGATACTATTCACCACCCTCGTCGTATTCACCAGCTTACCCATCTCCGTACGCACCTCCACATCCCATACATGCGTACTCTTACCTTGGTGGATTACCCTCCCAATAGCATGGACAACATCGCCAGAGTGAGCCGAACTAATGTGATTACCACTCACCTGCATCCCTACCTGTATTTCATTCTCCCTAAGTAAAAGAATAGAGCCGTACCCCGCTACCGTCTCTGCAAGCGCAAGTGAAGCACCACCATGCAGTATTCCCATAGGTTGCTGTGTCCGCTTATCCACTGGCATAGTGCACTCCACGTAGCCTGGTTCTAGCTTGATACACTTGATACCAAGTGCACTCATCAGAGTATGCCCCTCCATCATCCTATTGAGGTCCTCTACATTGATTTCCTCGGCATGAGTCTGATCGGGATTAAGGACAAACTTATTGAGCAAATGGAAGATACCACCCTCGTTATTGCTTGTGGTAACATAGTCGGCCGACCGCTTCACCGCCTCCGTTGCATTGGCCATAGCCACACCCAGACCCGCAAGCTGTATCATGCTAAGGTCATTGTAGCTATCGCCTACAGCTATCAGTTCACTACGTTCCAACCCCAGCTCCTTGAGCAAGAAAGCGAGCGAAGATCCCTTATCCACGCCACTCGGCACAGCATCCAGGAAGTGCTCATTAGTAAGGAAGAAGTTGAGCGTTTCTCCATAGTGCGCTTCCATACGTTCCTTGAGCTGATAGAGGCGACTCGACTCTCCGACCACAGCGACCTTAAGAGAGTCATGAGTGAGTGCCTCTAGGAGATGCTCCACCCGCTGGATAGGCATCCCACCATTGACCCTCTTCTCCTCCTGCACATACTCATTATCAGGTTGCTCAGATATAATGGTCTGATTGAGGTACGAAAACATAGCCAAGTCGGGCTCCGCTTTTACGGCCTCATAAAGATATGCAAGTTGTTCCTTAGGGAGTGCTCTACGTGCCAATATCTTGCCATCCTCACACGAGGTAATCTTCCCGCCATTGTACGACATGATGTAGCCACCGAACTCGTCCAACCTCAGTTCTTTAGCCACCTGTCGGCAACCAAAGGTTGGTCGACCACTAGCCAATACCACCTTTACGCCCAACTGTTGCACCGCCATAATAGCGCCTACCGTACCAGGCAATAGGCGTTTCTGATCGTCTACCAACGTACCATCGAGGTCGAAGGCCATTATCTTATACTTCATCCCCATACGCTACTCCTTCCTTACTTATAATAATTCCACTACAGCGACAGCATCTCCAAGGCCTTCACCATAGCACGGTCTACCGTCTTATCATCCTTGATAGCACGGCTAAATGGCACGAGCACAATCTCGTCATTAACTATACCAACCATCACATTGCGCTGACCATCCAGCAACGCTTCCACAGCGGCAACCCCCATACGGCTTGCTAAAATCCTATCTTGAGCACAAGGGCTCCCACCCCTCTGCATATGCCCCAAAATAGAGACACGCACATCGTACTCCGGATGTCCCTCCTTGATTCGCTCAGCTACGCCAAGCGCCCCACCAGTTGCTTCGCTCTCTGCCACAAGCACAATACTACTATTCTTACTTTTTCGGAAACCATTGGCAATCATCTGAGTAATCTGCTCTTCTGCCTCCTTATATTCAGGAATAATCGCCACCTCAGCACCCGAAGCGATAGCGCCATTGAGCGCCAAGAAACCAGCGTCTCTACCCATCACCTCCACCACAAATAGACGGTCGTGGGACGATGCTGTATCTCTGATTTTATCCACAGCATCCATAATGGTATTGAGGGCAGTAGCATAGCCGATGGTGCTATCGGTACCACTTAAGTCGTTATCGATAGTTCCAGGTATACCGACTATCGGGATGTTGAACTCTGCGGCAAATAACTTCGCTGCCGTAAGTGTGCCGTCACCCCCTATTACCACGAGGGCATCAATCCCATGCTTCCGCATATTTTCATAGGCTTGCACACGACCCTCATGCGTTCTAAACTCATCGCTCCTAGCGGTCTTCAGTACAGTACCACCACGCTGGATGATATTACTGACGTTCTCAGTTTGGAAGTCCTTTATCTCATCACTGATCAACCCCTTATAACCACGGTAAATACCCTTCACCTGTAGCCCTTTGTAGATGGCTGTACGGGTAACGGCACGGACGGCAGCATTCATACCAGGGGCATCACCTCCCGATGTGAGAATACCGATACACCTAACCTGATAACCTCCGCTAATATCGCACATAATTACTGACTTAATGAATTTAATAACCTAAACTATCTCCTCCCTCATTACCATACAAAGATACAAAAAAGCACTCTCCCGTACAATCAGCTCCTCTTTGTCAATAGGTGTAATAACCTACCCACTACGCACTTCTTCGCATGGTAAATTTCAGGATATAGCCGAGGAGATAAATCGCTGATGGCTAGTACTTTCCACAACTCGCGCTAGGATGCAAATTTATTCCTAGGAATAAATTTATTTTTCTGTACAAATAAATATATTTATCTCTAGGAAAAGTTTTATTTATTCCTAGGACCTAGATTCCGCAAAGTATAGATCGGCGCTGTTGGGGGTAGTATTTGGGGGTACTTTGGGGTGCTCTTTGCTGTATTTTGGGAGGTGTTTGGCTGTTTTGGAGATTGGTCTTTGTCTTTTTTATCTATTTATAAGCTACTGAATACCACAATTATTGTAAATGGGTACACTTTGGGACACGAGATTGCCAGCGGGCTATTTGGTTAGCTCGCTACTGAATGTTTCCAATTGTTTGTTTCCCTCTCCTCTCCCTCTCCTTTTTGCTACACCGCTAGT
>NZ_KB904258.1 GCF_000379925.1 Porphyromonas levii DSM 23370
AGCTAAGACGCATGCACAAAATATACTTGAAGCCATTTGCTACAACATCAAAAGAGCTCCCCAGTTATACCTCAATACATTATTGCAAAATGAAGAAGCCTCTATAAGAGGAGCACTTGTTATGAGATAAGTACTAGAAATCCTCTGTAAAAGCTCATATTTAGAGCTTTTACAGAGGAGAATAATCAAAAAACAAGGCGATTTTTCAAGCTAGACAAGACGAAAATCTGAAAAAAGTCAGTCAAAAACGTCTAAACTCGAATGTGCAACAGTCTCTTTATAGAGGTTCGGGGAGTCTTGATAGTCTGCACTTTCAAAGTTTTATTTTTTTTGGTATCTTTGCGATGGAATGGTTGATGAGAGGACTCTCGAGCAGTCTTCTCATCATTGCATATATGTATTGGTATGGTAGAGGTAAAAGACGTAGAGCAGGCGGTTGGGGCTTTCTTAGAGCAGCACGAGGGGTATTTCCTAGTGCGGGCTGAAGTGAACGCAAATAACCGCATAGAGGTGGAGGTAGATCATGATACCGACCCCGTGAATATCGATACGATAGTAGCGCTTACTCGGCATATTGAGGCGTCGCTAGATCGTGAGCAAGAGGATTTTGAGCTAGAGGTGTCTAGTGCAGGTCTGACCACTCCGTTGGAGGGGGTGAGACGTTACCGCAAGTTTGTGGGGCGTGAGCTGGAGGTGCTTCTGAAGCGTGGTGTGAAGGAAGTAGGTCTTCTAGAGCGTGCGGATGAGAAGGGTTTTGTGCTGGTAGTTACTCGTATGGAGCGCCCCGAGGGGGAGCGTAGAAAGCGCCCTATTGAGCATCGACTGGAGCTCAAGTATGACGAGGTTAAGAAGGCAGTTTATAATTTGAAAGTTTAGCCTATAAACCCCCTTTAGGGGGCTTCCTAGCAGTAATTCCCCCTTTAGGGGGCTAGGGGGCTTGTAATGATAGAGAATATGGCAAGAAAAAAGGAACCGACTATTGTAGAGGCCCTTACGGATTACATGGGTCTGAAGAGTATCGATGAGGATACTATGGTAAAGGTGATGGAAGAGTCTTTGCGTAATGTAATCGCGAAGATGTTCGGCACCGACCATAACTTCGATGTGATTGTAAACCCTCTGAAAGGAGACCTAGAGATGTGGCGCCGCCGTATCGTGGTGCCAGATGGAGAGGTTCAGAACGAGATGCAGCAGGTCTCTCTCTCTGAGCTCCGTGCACTAGGGGAGGAGGATTTGGAGCTAGGTGAGGAGTATATCGACGAGGTGAAGTTCGAGAGCTTCGGTCGCCGTGCCATTCTCAATCTAAAGCAGTCTCTGGCGAGTAAGGTGACCGAGCTGGAGAAGGATACCCTCTATGCCAACTACAGTAAGAGGGTAGGGGAGATGATCAGTGCCGACATCTACCAGGTGTGGAAGAAGGAGGTGCTCCTGATGGATGAGGATGACAATGAACTTATCTTGCCTAAACAACTAGCTATCCCTAGGGATAGGTTTAAGAAGGGTGATCGTATCAATGCAATCATTGATAGGGTCGAGTACAATAATAATAACCCTAAAATTATCCTGAGTCGTGTATCGGATAAGTTCATGGAGCGACTCTTTGAGCGCGAGGTGCCAGAGATTCAGGATGGTCTCGTGACGATTCGTGCCGTGGCACGTATCCCAGGAGAAAAGGCTAAGGTGGCTGTGGAAAGCTATGATGAGCGCATCGACCCTGTTGGTGCTGTGGTAGGTGTGCGTGGTAGTCGTATCCAAGGTGTTGTCGCTGAGCTCTGCAATGAGAGCATCGATGTTATTCAGTGGACCAATAATCCTACGCTTATGGTGCAGAGGGCATTGGCTCCAGCTAAGAATATGAAGGTGAAGCTCAATCTTGAGACGATGCAGGCTGAGGTGCGTGTGCCTCATGATCAGATTTCGGAAGCTATTGGTAAGGGCGGTAAGAATATTAAGCTCGCTGGTATGCTTACTGGCTATGAGATTGATATTTACCGTGACGAGACTCAGGATGTAGATATGACCGACCTCTTCCTTACGGAGTTCGATGATGAAATCGATACTTGGGTTATCGATACTTTCAAGGGGATAGGTTGCGATACAGCGAAGTCGGTACTACGTCGTACTAAGGAGGAGCTTGTGCGTGCTACAGATCTAGAGACGAGCACTGTGGAGAACGTGGTGCAGATCTTGATGACTGAGTTTAGTAATGATGAGCTCCCAAAGGAACAGTATGGCCATCTTCCAGCGCGCGACCCACGTTATTATCCCGTAGAGGACGTGATGGAAGCACCAGAAGATACAGAGGTTGAGGAGGATAAGTAATCAGTAAGAGGAAAGGAGAAAGATGCCCAGCATAAAGATAAGTAAAGTTGCTAAGGAGTTGGGGACTGGTATCAAGTCTATTGTCGATTATCTCAATGATAAGTCGGCAGAAGGTGGATACAATCCCAATAGTAAGCTGACTGACGCAGAGCTCAAGTCAGTAGTGCACGAATTTGGTCGCGAACTATCTGAAGGCGAACGTAAAGCTCTGCTCGATAGTTACTCTGTGGGTGTGAAGACTGAGTCTCAGACTCAGATCTCTAAGTCGGACCCTGCAGTGGAGAAGAAGGTCGCTACCTCCAGCAGTAAGGTGGAGCATAGTGGTCCCAAGGTGCTGGGTAAGATACAGCTGGATGCCAAGGGTAATGTGGTATCTTCTCCTAAGCCTGAGCGTAAGGCAGAGGCTAAGCCTGAACCAAAGGCAGAAGCGCCTAAGGCAGAGGCTAAGCCTGAACCAAAGGCAGAAGCGCCTAAGGCGGAAGCTAAGCCTGAACCAAAGGCAGAAGCGCCTAAGGTAGAGGCTAAGCCTGAACCAAAGGTAGAAGTGCCTAAGGTAGAGGTTAAGCCTGAACCTAAGCCTGAACCAAAGGTAGAGGCGCCTAAGGTAGAGGTTAAGCCTGAACCAAAGGTAGAGGCGCCTAAGGCAGAGGTTAAGCCCGAGCCAAAGGCAGAAGCGCCTAAGGAGGAGGTGAAGACCGAGTCTAAAAAGATTACTTCTCCTGAACTTCTTACAACGCCTGATGTGGGTGTGACTGTGGTCGGTAAGATCGACCTTTCTGCCATTCAGCCTGATCGGAGGTCTTCGTCCAGCAAAAAGCGCGAGCGTAAGCGTATCCGTGGTAATAAGGTAGATATAGAAAAGGAGGGTAAGAAGCAGGAGACATCTCGCCAAGGTCAGAACCAAGGTAAGCAGCAAGGCAAACAACAAGGTAAGCAGCAAGGAGAAACCAAGCGTCAGCGCCCTGGAGATGGTCGCCACAACGATAATAAAGCAGCTCAGAAGCAAGAGAAGGGACGCAAGGCGAAGCGTAAGCAAAAGATGGAGGAGAAGCCTGAGATTACTCAGGAGGATATCCAGAAGCAGATTCGTGAAACGATGGCTGCTATCCAAGGAGGACGCCGTAAGGGTGCCAATCAAGCAGCTAGGTATCGCCGAGAGAAGCGCGAAGCACACCGCCAAGCTGTGGATGCTGAGGAGCAGGCAATGATGGAGGATAAGACGCTACAGCTCACAGAGTATGTAACGGCTAATGACCTCGCCCAGATGATTGATGTGCCAGTCAATGATATTATCATGAATTGCTTCAATCTCGGGATGATGGTTTCGATTAACCAGCGACTGGAGAGGGATACTATTGATCTTATCCTCGATGATTATGGCTATACTGCTGAGTATGTGGAGGCTCAGGTCCTTGATATGATAGAGAAGGAGGAGGATAGTGAGGAGGATTTGCTCCCACGTGCGCCTATTGTTACGGTGATGGGTCACGTAGACCATGGTAAGACTTCGCTTCTCGATGCTATACGTAATGCCGATGTTACAGCTACGGAGGCAGGAGGCATCACTCAGCACATTGGTGCTTATAGCGTGACACTAGAGGATGGTCGTAAGATTACTCTTCTAGATACCCCAGGTCATGAGGCGTTTACCGCTATGCGTGCTCGTGGAGCCAAGGTTACGGATGTTGTTATCATCGTGGTGGCAGCAGACGATGGCGTGATGCCACAGACCAAGGAGGCTTTGAGCCACGCATCTCTAGCTGGGACTCCAATAATCTTTGCGATCAATAAGATTGATAAACCAAGTGCTAATCCCGATAGGATCAAGGAGGAGTTGGCTAACCTCAATTATCTAGTAGAGGATTGGGGCGGTAAGTACCAGAGCCAGGAGATTTCGGCAAAGAAGGGTATCGGTATCCAGGAGCTCTTGGAGAAGGTGCTGCTTGAAGCCGATGTGATGGAGCTCAAAGCTAATCCTAATAAGAAGGCAGTGGCATCGGTACTCGAGAGTACCATGGAGCAAGGCCGTGGCTACACTACGAAGGTATTGGTGCAAGAGGGTACGCTACATGTAGGTGACTTTATCCTTGCAGGAGCCAACTTCGGTAAGGTGAAGGCGCTCTTTAATGAGCGTGGACAAAACGTAAAGAGTGTAGGTCCATCAGAGCCAGTAAAGGTTCTTGGTCTCAATGGCGCTACGCAGGCCGGGGAGGTGATGAATGTGCTTGATACGGAACAGGAAGCGCGCGAGATTGCTACCCGTCGTAGCCAGCTGAAGCGAGAACAGCGCGAGCGTACGCAGCACCTACCATCACTGATGGATCTTAGCCGTCGCATTGCCGAGGGTAATGTACAGGAGCTCAATATTATCGTGAAGGGTGATATGGACGGTTCGGTAGAGGCGCTTTCAGATTCTATCGTGAAGCTATCTACTTCCGAGATTAAGGTCAACGTTATCCATAAGGGTATCGGTGCGATATCCGAGAGTGACGTGATATTGGCAAGTGCATCGGGTGCGATTATTATCGGTTTCCAGGTGCGTCCTGCACAAGGTGCTAAGCGTGTTGCCGATGAGGAGGGTGTAGAGATTCGTACCTACTCGATTATCTATGATGCTCTGGACGATGTCAAGACTGCTATGGAGGGTATGCTATCACCAGAGATTAAGGAGCGTATCACGGCTAATATCGAGGTGCGTGAGACCTTCAAGATTCCTAAGGTAGGCACTATCGCTGGTTGCTACGTGCTGGATGGTAAGGTTTCTCGAAGTGATAAGGTGCGTGTTATTCGCGATGGTGTCGTGGTACACTCAGGCGCACT
The DNA here is from genome assembly GCF_000379925.1 of Porphyromonas levii DSM 23370. Taxonomy (GTDB): domain Bacteria; phylum Bacteroidota; class Bacteroidia; order Bacteroidales; family Porphyromonadaceae; genus Porphyromonas_A; species Porphyromonas_A levii. The sequence continues at coordinate 5,143 of NZ_KB904258.1, forward strand.
TGGTTCGCTTAAGCGCTTTAAGGACGATGCCAAGGAGGTAGTCACTGGTCTGGAGTGCGGTCTTAATATCGAGAACTACAACGATGTCCAGGTAGGCGATATCATCGAGGCTTACGAAGAGATTAAGGTAGAGCGTAAGCTCTGATTATTATAAGGGAAACGAATAGTGGGTAGTAAGGGTAGCTGATAGAGTCTGCTATACTTGCTACTCGCTATTTGTTTCCCTTCTTTTTTGCCTTCAAGAGAAATGCATTGGTTAGACATAGTACTCCTTATATTATTGGTGATATCCGCTCTTAGGGGGTATCGCAGTGGCTTTGTGGCTCAAGCAATAGGGCTTGGAAGCGTGGTCCTTGCTTATATTTTGGCAGACCCCGTCTCTCTTGTTGTGATAGACCTATTCGCATCTAAGGGTGTGAGCCTTACTGCGGGATGGATTTCATGGTCGCTAGCTTTCTTGGTGGTGGTGACACTTACCCGTTGGATTGCTCGTTTTTTGCTCAAGGGTGTAGGGCAGATGTTAGGTGTAGTCAATCGTTTGGCGGGTGTGGTACTGTCCTTATTAGTGACCATGATGTTGCTCGTAGTGCTCCTCAATATCTACAGTTCCCTGAGTCCCCGATACGGTTGGGGCGGCATTCCTGAAGCGTGCACAATAGCGCCTGAGATCCAAAAGGTAGGTGAAACAATATTACCTACTCGTCTGTTAATCCAGCAAGGGGTAAGAGAGCACCTAGATCCTAATGGAGTAGAAGTAGCACCTACCGACAGTATATATACAGTAATATGAGTGAGAATTTTGACGAAATAATTGATAAGGTCACCCAGTCGGAATATGAGTATGGCTGGACTACGAATGTAGAGACGGAATATATCCCCAAGGGACTTTCGGAAGATACCATTCGCCTCATCTCTCAGAAGAAGCGAGAGCCTGAGTGGATGCTAGAGCACCGACTAGATGCTTACCGTCATTGGCTTACACTAGAGATGCCCGATTGGGCGCACTTAGATATCCCCGAGATAGACTTCCAGGAAGTGATTTACTTCGCTCAGCCTAAGAAGAAAAAGAGCGCTGACGAGGAGATGGATCCTGAGCTAGAGCGCACGTTCGAGAAGCTCGGGATCCCTGTCAATGAGCGCAAGGCATTGGCAGGCTATGCAGTAGATGCCGTGGTAGATAGTAGCTCTGTCCGCACCACTTTCAAAGAGACTTTAGCGGAGAAGGGCATTATCTTCATGTCCTTTAGCGAAGCCCTTCAGGAATACCCTGAGCTGATCCAGAAGTACCTCGGTACTGTGGTTGGCTACAGGGATAATTTTTTTGCAGCCCTCAATGCTGCGGTATTTTCGGATGGCTCCTTTGTGTATGTGCCTAAGGGCGTGCGGTGCCCGATGGAGCTGAGTACCTACTTCCGGATCAATGCAATGAATACAGGGCAGTTCGAGCGTACCCTGATTGTTGCCGACGAGGGGGCGTATGTCAGCTACCTCGAAGGCTGTACCGCCCCAATGCGCGATGAGAACCAGCTCCACGCAGCAGTGGTAGAGATTATTGCTGAGACCGATGCCGAGGTGAAGTACTCGACAGTTCAGAACTGGTACCCAGGCGATAAGGATGGCAAGGGAGGTATTTACAACTTCGTGACCAAGCGCGGTATTTGCCGTGGCGATCGCTCCAAGATATCTTGGACACAGGTAGAAACAGGATCGGCAATTACTTGGAAATATCCTAGCTGTATCCTTCAGGGCAATGACTCTGTAGCAGAGTTCTACTCCGTGGCAGTGACCAACAACTTCCAGCAAGCCGATACCGGTACCAAGATGGTACATCTTGGGAAGAATACCAAGAGCCGTATCGTCTCCAAAGGTATCTCTGCAGGGCGCAGCGAGAATAGCTATAGAGGATTGGTAAAGATTAGTTCCAAAGCCGAGAATGCACGTAACCATTCTCAGTGCGATAGCCTTCTGATAGGTGATAAGTGCGGAGCCCATACCTTCCCCTACGCCGAGGTACACAATAGTTCGAGCATTATAGAGCATGAGGCAACTACCTCCAAGATCTCAGAAGATCAGCTCTTCTACTGTCAGCAACGTGGTATTCCTGAGGAGGAGGCGGTCGGCTTGATTATCAATGGTTATGCCAAGGAGGTGATGAACCACCTACCTATGGAGTTCGCCGTAGAGGCACAGAAGTTACTCTCGATCTCTCTTGAGGGTTCAGTGGGTTGATAAAATTGATTTAGAATAATATTGATATATGTTGCAGATTAAGAATCTACACGCCAGGATTGAGGATAAGGAAATTCTCAAAGGTGTAAACCTCACTGTAAACTCTGGCGAAGTACACGCTATAATGGGACCTAATGGTGCCGGCAAAAGCACCTTATCCAATGTCCTCACAGGGCACCCTCGCTATGACGTAACTGAGGGTAGCGTGGCCTTTGATGGGCATGACCTCCTAGATATGGCGCCTGAAGAGCGCGCTCATGCGGGGGTATTTATGAGCTTTCAGTACCCAGTAGAGATTCCCGGAGTAAGCATGGTTAACTTCCTCCGTACGGCGGTAAATGCCAAACGAACCGCAAAGGGCGAGCACCCAATGAGTGCTTCGGAGTTCCTAAAGCTTATCCGCGAAAAGCAGAAGCTTGTAGAGCTAAATAGCGAGCTCACGGGGCGCGCTGTGAATGTAGGCTTCTCTGGTGGAGAGAAGAAGCGCAATGAGATTTTCCAGATGGCAGTACTGCAGCCCACACTTTCTATCCTAGATGAGACTGACTCAGGTCTCGACATCGACGCCCTCCGTATCGTGGCTGATGGAGTCAATGCTATGAGGTCGCCAGAAACCTCGTCTATCGTTATCACGCACTACCAGAGGTTGCTCGACTTTATCAAGCCAGATATTGTGCACGTACTACTAGATGGTCGTATCGTGAAGACTGGAGGTCCCGAGCTAGCCCTCGAACTAGAGGAGCGTGGTTATGACTGGATTCGTGAAGAGCTACAGGGAGAGGAGGCATGATGAAGCGAAGCAAACGTAAGGAAGCGCAGTTGGCTCTTGCCGAGAAGTTCCTCTCTCTGGAGCCAGCAAAGAGCGCTCACCCTGTCTTACAAGCCGCTAGGGCTGCCGCTAGGGAGCAACTCGCCTCGGAGGGATTACCTATCTACCGCGAGGAACACTACCAGTACTTCAAGATTGATGAGGCACTATCCCAGGAGTGGAAGATAGAGAGCTCGCCCAGGCTTTCCAAAGAGCAAGCCAGTGGTTACTCATGCCGCCTTACCTACCCTGATGCTCGGCAAAACTATCTCATAGGAGGAGTGGTAGCAGCTTCCGATAGCGCTCAGGACTTCTTTGCTGGTAGCCTCAGTGAGTTCGCCTCTCTCTACCCAGGCGTAGCGGAACGCTATTACGGGCGTATGGCATCTGTCCAAAAGTCTCGCCTTGCCCGTCTCAACACCCTCTTCGTAGAAGACCTCTTCGTCTTCTATCTCCCCAAGGGGACAAAAGTGCAAGCACCAGTGCACTTGATTCACTATGCTACCACGGCAGGCAGAGATGGTGTGCTTACTTTCCCACGTGTCCTTGTGATAGCTGAGGAGGGGGCAGAGGGGCAACTATTGCTCTGTGACCATGATGTCGTAGATACGACTTCCGCTTATGTGGGTGTGGTAGAGATTTATGCCGAGAGAGGGGCAAAGGTGCAGTACTACAATGTTGAGGAGAGTGATAGTCTATCCCTCCGTATCATGGAGACGCATATACACCAAGAGGCGGATAGCCAAGTGCTTATCGATAATATCACCGTACACAATGGGCGTACCCGCAATAATTACTTCTGTGATCTTGCAGGGGAGCACGCCCATCTCGACCTCGATGGACTTGGGGTGTTGGACGATGACAAGGCACTCGACAATTGGTCGGAGATACGACATAGCGTAGCCAATTGTACTTCCGACGAACTCTTTAAGTACTCAATGAACGATACGGCTATCGGTTCGTTTAGTGGAATGATCTATGTCGCTCGTGATGCGCAGAAGACGGCTGCCTTCCAAAACAACCGTAACCTTCTGCTTTCCGATACCGCAAAGATGTTCTCCAAGCCACAATTGGAGATCTATGCCGACGATGTGAAGTGTAGCCATGGTATGACTACTGGGGAGCTAGACGAGCAGGCTGTATTCTATATGCAGCAGCGAGGAATTCCACGTATGGAGGCACGCTTGATACTCACTGTAGCCTTTATGGCAGATGTTCTAGATAATATCGAGTATGAACCGCTACGCCAACGGCTCGTAAACACACTCGATAACCGCTATCGTGGGCTACCTGCTACCTGCAAGCAGTAAGCGACATAAATACAACAACTGAGGGGGCGACATCATCTGGTGTCGCCCCCTCGTTCGTTCATAGGGGTGCGTGATAGAAGAGATGGAGGGTGTACGCCCTTGAAGAGAATGTTGCACGAAGTGCCATTCTCGCCGATTTGCTTGCAAATCGGCTGAGACGTTGCACGGTGGTGAAATACAAGGCACTGAGGCTGACGGGAGCGTGCTCACGTACGTGACCGAAGCCGAATATCGAAAATAACGCAGTAGTTCGCCACCGTGCAACAGTCTCTTGAAGTGTTCGTATCATTCCTCCTAGGCTGATGGCGTTCTACTCATAGCTTGTAGGTAGAGTAGTGAAAGTCCCTTGCGGGAGAGACTGGAGTCCCTTGCGGGAGAGACTGGAGTCGCTTGCGGGAGAGACTGGAGTCCCTTGCGGGAGAGACTGGAGTCTCTTGCGGGAGAGACTGGAGTCTCTTGCGGGAGAGACTGACGGGACTCAGTAGAGTAGTGTTGTATTATTAGGCGAAAGGGAGTGAATAGAAGTGTAATGGTATGTATATCGTGTCCTCCTCTTTATCCTCTAAGCTAGTTGTCTGGTGGGTTTGGTATCGATAGGGCAAAACTTCATTCGGCAGAGAAGCGGGTGAGAATAAGCATATGTGCACCGCCTATGTGCTATCTTTTTCCTTAGTATCCGATGGATTATTCATTAGAAATTCAGTGTAAACGCATTTCTGGATGCTATTCTGTTAATGTGTAAATGTTAATGTCTAGATAGCAAAATACTTGTTATATTGCTTTATTATATTTATCTAAATAATTCATGGTGTGTTTGTTAAAAACTTTTTTATCGTATAGAAATCGCTCTAGAAGCCGAATGTTGTTGTCATGGTGTTAATATAAAGCAAAAACATTTGGCATTATGAAAAATTATTCCCACATTTGCGGTGTGGGTAATCAGTTGCTCTTAATGTTAAATATCTCGGTTTTGGATTTTGAGTTCATTACTTCAGGGGTATTAGGTAGACAAGAATAACTATTATACATATACTGATTTTTTTACTAACTTACTAAAACCTATGAAGCATTTCAACTACTTGACCGCCTTTGCGGTGACGTTGCTTCTTGGCCTATTCGCGTCTTGTACGCCTAAGGACACAGAAGTGGAGGAGGCAACACTGTCTCTATCAGCTACGGCTGTAACTATCGCTAATGCTGGAGGTGAAGCACAGGCTATCACTGTGACTACCAACCAGGCAAAGTGGAACGCTATCTCCAACGTGGAGTGGCTAAAGACCAAAATTGCGGGTAATGCCCTGACTATTGTTGCCACACCTAACCAGAGTGGAGCTGACCGTGCTGCTGAGGTTCTTGTTGTAGCTGGCGCTACTAACGAGAAGATTTCAGTTGTCCAGAGTGCTGCTGACATCGTTCTTGAGGTTTCTCCAGAGAACATTGTAGTTACCAATGCTGGTGAAACTAAGCTTATTAGTGTGAAGAGCAACTCCGCTACTTGGACACTAGATATAGACGAGGCAGCTTCAGCATGGATCAAAAAGACCGTATTCAAGGATTTCATCCAGCTCGACATTGCTCCTAATGATGGTGCTGCTCGTGAAACCAAGATCTATGCGAAGAGCGGTAAGACCCAAAAGGAGATTACTGTACAGCAGGCTGGTATGGGTGGCAATAAGTTCGCACTACCATATCTTGTAGCTGATGCCAAAGAGTATGACCTTATCTCTTACGAGACTAAAAAAGGTAGTTTCTTACTACATTTCGAACCAAAAAGTCCAGGAATGCCAATGTTTGGTGTGCCACCAACAGGAGCGAATTACACATTTGCTACGTCTTCTGAAATGTTCCCATCTGTATATTATTTATTTGATATTGATGTTGATAGGGTTAAGATTATTGAATATCTAGAAATAAAAGAGAACACTAAGAAGCTTGTAGATGAAGGTTTTGTAGAGTTCTTAAAGGAGAATGGCTTTGAGGATGCGAAGTATGACGATAAGAGTAAGCGCATAACCGGTACACATAAGGATAGCCGCTTTACAGTTTCTGCAAAAGACGATCCTAAGATAAAGACTGCCGTTGTGCACTTTATGGCACCAAAGCCAGAGCAAGACAAGGAGTATGCAACTTTTAATGGGTTCCCATATGATAATTCTTCCATGATCGGGAAGCCTGAGTATACAGCTAAAAAGGTAAAAGAGATAGAGGGGAAAGATAATTCTAAGCTTACAGAAGAAGGCGAAGATAAACAAGTTCCAGGTTATATCAAAACACTTACGTATGAGGTTGACAAATCTAAACGCCCTCTATATATACGTCTCTACTTCTTTGATAACAAAACTAAGGGTGCCGACGGGAACCCTCAGAATAATGTGTCAGAATTATTGGTAATTTGGGACAATGTTAACTTAGGAGCTTGGGAGTATAATGGCGGAAAGTACTTCTTGACCAAGGAGTTTGTATCGCTTCTCGAAAAAGAAGGGTTCCAATTCCATAAGGAAGTTGACGGTCTTCAGTTCTACTACCACGCTACTAAGAAGTTGATGGTAGTCCCACGTGGAGCTAAGTTCTCAGACGTCCTTGATGGTGCACCAGTGTTTGCTATTAACTACTTCGCATTTGACGGTGGCTCTTCAGCTGTTACCAGTCAGGGCTGGATTGAGCAGATTGCTGACCGTATTATTAAGCAAGATAGGGCTCTAGGTGCAAAGTAACTGCATCTGCAAGTCGAACCCCATAAACTAGAGTAATGGACTTGCCTCAGAGATTAGTACTTAATTGAAGAGGCGAGTCCTTTCTTTTCTTCTTACTACAAAATAATTAGTATGAAACGAAACATATACCTTCTTTTTACCTTATTGTTGGCAATATGCTGTGCTTCGTGTAAAAATGATCGCTTAGATCAAAGTCAGATTGCAAACAATGATACCGAGCAGGATGCACTGATCTCAGGAGACGGAATAGCAACGCTTAGATATGGGAAACCTATTCTAGGTAAAGTCATCATTAAGATTGCAGAAGAACATCTCAATGATATGCAAATCTCTGAAGACGGGGAGATTCAATTGAGGAGTGTTCCAAGTATGATGAGTACTGCACTTAATAAGATAAATGCTTCGAAAGCTGAGCGCTATTTCCGTATTGATCCCCGCTTCGAACAAGAAAAGCGTGATATGGGAATGCATTTATGGTACGAGGTAACCATAGACGAAAGTACGGATATGGTTATGGCACTGCAGACGCTTAGTCAGGTACCAGGAATCGAATGTGTGGAATATGAGCCTGAGATGATGATGTTGGGAGAACCAATAGTACCTTACTTCTTGGGGGATTATCGAAAAAGAGATGTTAAGTTGCCTTTCAATGATCCTAGATTGAAAGAGCAATGGCACTATAACAATACAGCCTCTGCCAATGGATGGGAAATGGGTGCAGACGTAAATTTGTTTAAAGCTTGGGAGGTAACCACAGGCAAGGCAGATGTAGTCGTCTGTGTAGTAGACGGTGGCGTGTCTCTAGAGCATGAGGATCTAAAGGATAATCTATGGATCAATGAAGCCGAATTACATGGAGAGAAGGGAAAAGATGATGATGGTAATGGGTTTATAGATGATATCTATGGATATAACTTTGTAAATGAGAGTGGAACCATAGTCCCAGATGCGGGTTATCATGGGACTCACGTGGCGGGAACTGTCGCAGCACGTAACAACAATGGTATCGGCGTTTGTGGTGTTGCCGGAGGAGATCATAGTAAGGCCGGGACTGGCGTCCGTATAATGTCTGCCAATGTATTTGCTGGAAAGAATCAAGGAGGTTTTGCAAAAGCAATTGTGTATGGCGCTGATAATGGGGCTCTGATTTCTCAAAACTCATGGGGTAATAGAGTCCCTGGACCTACACCAGGAGCGACAAAGGTTGCTATTGATTACTTTAGAAAAAATGCAGGTAGAAATGCTAAATATCGCCCTAATGCTTTGATGGAAGGGGGCGTTGTTATCATTGCTGCAGGTAATGACAGCTCTGAAGAGAGGTATGCCCCAGGGGAGTATGAACCGGCTATAACCGTAAATGCTATGGGTCCGGACTATAAGAAGGCTGGTTACTCTAATTACGGTACGTGGACAGATATTACTGCACCTGGTGGAAATATAGATAGATATGGAACAAAGGCAGGTGTCCTCAGCTCTGTAGGGAAAGCAGAATATGATTTTTATCAGGGGACTTCTATGGCTTGCCCCCATGTCTCAGGTGTTGCAGCTCTAGCGATCTCAGCCCATGGAGGTCCGAATTTTACAGCTAAGGAACTAGAGGAAATTCTTTTGGCGTCTGTTCTTCCTGTGGATATCGATGAGATGAATCCTGAATATGCAGGAAAGCTTGGTTCTGGGTATATTGATGCTTACCAAGCAGTAACCATTAAGAATAAGCATAAGAACCCTGATACGCCAAAATTCTTGTCAGAGAAATCTAAAGGGGATAAATTCCAAGAGATAACAGTATATTGGCAAGTGCCAAAGGATGAAGATGATGAAACCCCATCTAAGTATCGTTTGTATTGCTCAAAAGAGCAACTAACAGAAAGTAATTACGCCACTGTAGGTCAGCCTCTTGGTAATGCATCTGGTTATGTCTCTGCAATGGGTCGTGCTGTTGGTGATGAAATAAGCTATACTGCTTCATACCTTGATCATTCTTCTACCTACTATTTTGCACTAGTGGCAGTTGATAGATGGGGCTTGCAGAGTAAGCCAACCTTTATGACCGCTAAGACTAAGACTAATAATCTTCCTGTTATTAGCAATATTCCTAAGGAGCCTATTGTGCTTCTTGATATCAATGGAAGTACTGACTATCTACTAGAAGTTAATGAGCCTGATGGACAGACTTGGAAGTTCAAGACATCAGGACACACATCTGGAGTTAATTGTACCAAGACTGACAAGGGTATTAAGGTGAGCATCCGTCCAGTGCTCTCTGAGGGAGAGTATAAGTTCTGTGTTGAGGTTGTCGATGAGCTTGGAGGAAAGAGTACTTATGAAGTTCCATTCCGCATTGTAAGTGTCGACGCTCCAGAGATTACATCGGCTCTTCCTAGTGTACTGATAGGTGTAGAGAATGAGCCATTGACTGCTGATCTATCAAAGAATGTCAAGCCACAAGGCATGCTAAAGCATACCTATAAGGCATCCTCTAGCAATGGTACTGTAGCTTCAGTTACCGTTGAGGGTTCTAAGGTTACCGTAAAGGGTCACCAGCCAGGTAAGGCTACTATCAATGTCACTGTATCTAATGGTTACTATGAGACACGTACGAGCTTTGATGTCTCTGTGACTAAGAATAAGGACAACGATGTATATGCCGTTTGGCCTCTACCTCTGAAGGATAAACTCAATTTCTGGGTTAAGCCAAATAGTGGCAAGCCTGTAGTGACTATCTCAACTCTAGCAGGTGAGAAGGTAATAGATCGTGCACTCCTAGTGGATCACGAGGGTATGGCTTCAGTGCCGGTGAAGAGCTTGGCTCCTGGTAGCTATCGCCTAAGGGTAACTGCTGGTGGTAAGGAGGCACTCAATCAGGTGGTACAGAAGAGATAATCCTGAAGTTTGATTAATTGATTATAGAATGTTATGAATAATAGACAAATCTTAGGTGCACTTTGTGTACTTGCGTTATCACTTCTTCCTGCTCTTCCTCTTCGTGCACAGAGTAGCCGTGTGCTCCCATTCTTGGAGACTCCTACTGATGCACGTGCAGCTGCTATGGGTAATGCTACTCTACTTAAGACAGATCGTAATTACCTCTATACTAATCCTGCCTCTATTTTTAATGATGATATCCGGCTCACGGTTACGGCTACGGGTCTTACGCACATGATGCCTAAGGATGATTATGTGAAAGGGAACCTTATGCTCGGCTCTGTAACCGCTGGATACCGTTTCCTAGATAGGCATGTAGTATATGCCGGATTTAGGTATCAAGGGGGTCTACAAATAAAAGGTGGTATCAGTGAACAGTGGGGTACCAATAAGCGCTTTACCTCTCCTTTCGACTTTGCGGTAGACCTCGGATATGCCTTTAGGATTACCGATGCTCTTGCTGCTTACGCTACGGGAAGCTTTATCCAGAGCTACACCGGTAGGGCTGCTTATGCTGGAGCGTTTAGTGTAGGTGCCAACTATCTTCTTACCTTCTCTGAGGCTACAGACCTTAACCTAGCTGCTAGGGTAGCGGACTTAGGTGCACCTATCTACTATAGCAAGAAGGATGCTTATGCAATGCCTAGCAATGCTCAGCTAACTGCCGACTTCGGTCACGCATTTAGTGACGACCATAAGGTACGTGCTGCTGTGGGTGCGAAGTACTTCTTCCTCCCTGCTAAGGCTCAGGTATTCCAGACCAATCTAGGTGCTGAGTATACGCTCTATAACCTTGCTAGCCTTCGTGCAGGTTTCCAGTATGGCACTAAAGATACTAGCCTCTGGAGTGCAGGTGTAGGTTTCGCTTATCGTGGTGCTAAGCTCGACTTGGGTTACCTAGGTGCACTTAATCAGTTTGCAGCAAATAAACTCATGCTTACATTGTCATTTGACTACTAAGTTATAGTCTCAACAGAGGGTGTGTTGAAATACCACTCCTCTAAATGATAAGTATCATTTGTAAAGAACAACTGCTACCGTCAAGTTATTACTTGATGGTAGCAGTTGTTCTTTACAGAGTCAAGGGGTGTAGACCATTAATTTGAAAGAGACTGTTGCACGGTGGCGAACTACTGCGTTACTTTCGACATTCGGCTTCGGTCACGTACGTGAGTACGCTCCCGTCAGCTTAGTCTCAGTCTCAGTGCCTTGTATTTCACCACCGTGCACCGTCTCAGCCGATTTGCAAGCAAATCGGCGAGAATGGCACTTCGTGCAACATTCTCTGAAAGGACTTTTCTCTTCATTGTCTATTTTTACACTCCCTCTTTATTTCTTTAGGCTGACTTTTACTGCGTCATAGAATCGCTTGGTATCGGCATCAAGGAAGATCGCGATAACTTCGCAATTCTCGAGATTGAACCTATTCGATGGCGTTAGGTTCTGTGGTGGATACCACTCATCTACAGGAGGTAAGTCGTACACTTTAGAATGGTTGATCCCGAGGGCATACGATTCTCCCCACGCTCCATTAAGCGTCCCTCTTAGGATATGATTATGCTCATAATCTGTACTAACCCCAGCTTGGAACCCTCGCATTTTATTTTGTACCACCCAGAAGAGCACGTTCATCTTTGTTGGTAGAATTGCCTTGCTCGCCTCATCATAGGGTTGAGACTTACAAGAAACCTTCACACGCTTGCCGTCTAGTAACTCTACCTTCAAAGAGGAAGAAAGGGTTGGTTTCTTATTCACCTCTTCTCTAGTGGCATAGCCTCCATTGTATGTGATGGGCACATTATTGACATAGATGCTAGGGAAGTAGGGAACCCCACAATGTTTATAATAGGGATTTATGATATCACCTCTAGGTATCAGCTCTTCATTAACCGTATAATAGCCATAGGAGTGGATACTTACAAGTATCAGATTGGGATGCAACTCTTTGGAATAATCATTTAAATCCCTCAATCTGCTGATACAAGCAGGACATCTTTGCCCTGTAAAGTCTACTGCTACGACATTTGACTTCGCATTCCCACCAGTAGGAGGCGTAGGGGCAGGCGGATTGTCGGGTATTGGTTGCTCCTCAGGTGGAGTGGGCTTCTCCTCAGGAGGTGTCACTGACGGAATATCTTCTTTCACAGAGGTAGGGTCATACTCAAATACGTAAACCCAGTGTGCTATCTCCTTCTCCTTGTTCTTTATGGACATACGAACCCGATAAGTATCTTTCTTTGCTGGGTTCTTCAAGCCAAAATGCAACGTAATATTGTCTTTTTCATGGGGTGTGTACTTCGGGTTATGGTACTGTTGCTGTAGACCAGTTAGTGCTGAACAATTATCCAAGCAGATACTAACAATCCCAGAATTGGTGTCATCCTTGTGGTCCATCTTCTCTGCAAGCACATCCAGTACAATACCCTTAAGTTGTTCCTCCTTTAAGCCTGCTACAGTTACCACAGGTGATTCTAGCTCTACGATGCCATTGTTTAACTTCTTACCAACAGTGGCTTTTAATTCTTTCCCAGAGGCTATAGGTTGGTTGTCGAGGTAAAACTTTATCTCAGTCTCCTTAGGCTCGGGTTTCTCTTCCTTCTCTGTTTCGGCGTCATTCGAGGTTATACCCGAACCAAGTGGCGCAATGGCTGCTTCATAGATTTCGTCAGTCTTCTTGTTGTAGAGAAAAGCAATAACCTTGGCATTCTTCACCTCCTTTACCGACTGTGGCAACTCCGTAGTTACAGAGCGTGTCTCCCCAAGCTGGTAGTCTGCCTCCGTAGTGAGTGCATCCCTAAGTACATTGTGGTGCAGAAACTTCGGCTCTACTTTATTGCCTACCTTTTGTGAGGCATAGATGTCCTCTACAACCCAGACCGCCAAGCCAACCTTCTCGCCTTTATCCTGAGACGAGAGCTTCGTACCACGTACCGTGAAGGTTACCTTACGCCCTTCTACTGCACCAATCTTTACCTCTACTTGGTGGGTAGCTTTCTGCTCCAGTGCCTTTTGGATGAGAGCCGTCCAAGCACTTCTATCATCAGAATATCGCTCCTTAGCACTCCCGATTGGTAGCCTATTGATCATCACCCCAGGTACAACACTGGGGATAGCGAACTTCTCGGCACATTTATCAGCGAGAGCCGACTCTAGTGTAGCCTCAGTTTGCTTCGTGCGCTTAGCGTGCATTTCCACTGTGATTACATTGGGCGCATACTTCTTTGATACCTCTTGGAGAATCTTCGCAGCGGTGGGGCAATTGATACACAGCTGACCTGTGTACTCCTCTACCAAGATGGTCTTCCTTTGCTGAGGGAGTTCCTCTTTCTCCTCTTCTTTTGGAACCCATCGGTCTTTGCTATCTACCTTCTGTGCACATCCCCATAGGACACCACCCAGTAGGATAGAAAGGACTACGAAAGCCCAAATACTATTCAAAAATCTCATATCTTCAAAATGTAACGATTATATATCAAAGTTGTACGATAGATAAACTCCCTGAGTAGCTGGCATCAAGCGGCATACTCCGCCAGAGCAATTGATACCTTCCCTGGTCTTGCCATAAGAGAGCTGTAGCCTGTGTGCCCCAAACGAGCCAGCTATGCTTCCCATATAGAAGTGCTCCTTAGTGGTTCCGATATTCCACTGATCGCTAAGGGTAACCATAATATGAGGTAGTATAGAGCACTCCACAAGCCCAAACACCCAGTCTCCTTGTGCTTGCTTACTCATCAGGTACTGCAGCTCCGAGCGCAAGGTTACCTTGGACGATAGTTTGTTCTTCCCCTCGTAGATAAAGATATTGCTGGATACCAAGTCCCCATTGATGGCATGCCCCTCAATCGCTTGCTGGTTATACAGCTGGTTGGAATACCCGAGAGAGAAGGTATAGGTAGGAGAGACTTTCTTCTTGATGTCTAGGTCTATACTATGGTATAGAGGTCCTCCCATTCCGAAAAACGAACTACTATATCCGTCGCTACCCATGATGCTAGGGTCTTGCGGGTTGCTTTCCCATTCAGGTTGCTCCCAAACTCTCTGTATATCCCTTACGACAGAAGCCGTGAGCTTGATATCGGTGCCGTACCTGCCACCGAGCCAAGAGCCTTTTTCTAGCTTTGTTGCAAACTGACCCTGGAAGCTCCACTCCCCTTTGGGCTGTGTAGCATAAGGATAGAGGGCAGCGAGCGAGTAGGTCTGTTGCTTAGTGAAAGGTTGGAGGAAGTTGATACGCATATCGTTTTGTGAGGCACCTCTATCCGAACGGAAGTCGAAGTTCTCACTTCTCCTCGCGCCTATGAATAGACTATTCTTGCCCCAAATATAGCTGGCAGTCAGCATAGCCACAGAGCCTCTACGGAAGATATAGTTATTCCCTCTGCTAGGATCAGCACCCTTTGCAGCATACTCCATATAAATATTGAGGTCTTTATAGGCAACCGCCATCCTACTAGCCCAAGCCCCGACAGTCTCAGGGAGTACCAACGCCATGGTTTGCCCATCTCTGATCTGCGTAATCTCTTCTTTGCGCTCATACTTAGCTACGTACGAGCCACCGAATCTCAGGAGCACTCCATGGTCTGTGGTGCCGAGTAGATCGCCTACATTCAGCTCCATATCGCCCCCACCCAGAGCTCCTCTATCAGGGTTCCAGACCTTCCACCCACGGTCGAAGTGGTTGCGGTGCTGACCTGCTACCAGTTTGATAGAGAGTAGATCTCTAAAGTTATATGCCAAGCGACCGCCACGGATAGAGTTATCGAGCCCTAGGCTACGATCCTCATAAGAGCGCAAGACTAAGCCACTGCCAAACTGGTCGTACACATCGCCCAGAGTAGCTTCCCAAGACTTGTATTGCCCCGTGAGCGCTACATAAGGAATGCCCCAACCTTTATTGGTTTCGAAGCCAGGTAAAGGGCGAACCATCTCTTCTAGTCTCACCCCTAGGCGGATATACTTATTGTGAATCTGGGTGGTCAGATAGTTGACCCCATGATAGCGATTGGAGGTTTGTTCAGGGCTTGTAGAATAATGGAGATCCGATTGGATGCCCAAGTTGACCTGCCATTTATTGGCATCCGTCTCCTGACCATACGAAATGCCGTACCAGCAGAGGCACAGTGCAACGCCCTCTAATACACGATTCAATAGACTATTAATCTTCATTTGTTAGCGGATCTAATGGCTTTGATAATCTCCGACTCTCCGCCCTCTACATAGCCTGTCTTTCGTAGGATTATTTTGCCCTTTCCATCTAGCACGATGACATTAGGCACTACATTCACACCCATAGCTCTTTTGAGCTCAGTATTGGTATCCAGAAGTACAGGAAACTCCCAGCCATGTGCGTGCACCACTGGTTTGACCTTAAACTCATCAGACCCTTCATTGATAGAAATAGCATAGAGCGTGACGCCCGTCTCGTCTTGCCAATCTTCGTACACCTCCTGAATGGCATCTAGCTCTCTAAGACAAGGTTTGCACCAAGTTCCAAAGAAAGAGAGAATTACAGGCTTCCCTTTTTCGAGGAAAGAGGCGGTTGAGACTGTTTTCCCATTCAAATCCTTTAGCTTAACCACCGGTAAGGACTGAGCCATTCCCTGAAGTGAGACAAGACAAAAAGCGATGCACAATACTAACTTCTTTGATAACTTTTTTCGCAAATCCATCTGAGTTTCTATCTAACAAGTAAAAAACGACTATAACTACCCTGAAGAGCACAAAGCGCTCTAGTAGTGTAATAGAGGGCAAATATAAGAAAAATGGTATAGAAAATATGCCATCGTTAATAAAAAATATGGAGATGCGCCCGAATACTGTCTAAAAAGCGGTAACCCATGACTACCAAAGACGTCCCCACCACTACTATCGAACGACAATAGCTATAGTGCATTTCACCCCTCTATAGCCTACTGACTGCGGCTTGCGGGAGTAGTGAAATTTATTCCTAGGAATAAATTTATTTTTCTCTAGCCTAGATTCCGCAAAGTATGCGTTAGCCCCTGATTATTAGTAGGTGGCGCTATTGATAATTAAAGCCCTGTATTCAAGGAGAATACAGGGCTTATGTCCAGATTTTTTTGTATCTTTATGTTCGTATAGATATTACAAAAAATTATAGAGGACTTGTTATGGCAAAGGTACAATTTATTAGCACAAATCGCAAGACTGCAATCGGGGGAGCTCAATTTTTCATCTCATATTGGGAGAAAATAGGCATGTCGGGACTGATTAACAAGCAGTTAG
>NZ_KB904259.1 GCF_000379925.1 Porphyromonas levii DSM 23370
AGAAGTCTGGATTTTAGAGGGGATGTTCGGTGGGTTCTTTATACTAATTATCCTATCGGGAAGCGCAGCATTACGGATAGGGTCTTTATGGATCGTTTCCTGACGGAGGAGAAAGACGTACCCCCTGAGTGGCAGTTGGTAGATGAGCAAAAGGAGATAGCCGGTCGTCTTTGCTCCAAAGCGACGACTACACTCTATGGAAGAAAGTGGGTGGTATGGTACTCTGAGAAAGAGAGTCGTCCGGATGGCCCTTGGCTATTGAGAGGACTTCCAGGAGTGGTCGTACTTGCTGAAGATAGCACAGGGGACTTCTCTTTTGAGCTCTATAAGATAGAGCACCGTTCTACACCTATATTGTATGGTGTGAGGGACTACTTCAAAGCCAGCAGAAATGATGTGCTCAAGGCGATGAAGAGGTACTATGACAATATGGCGCAGTATGTTGCCGCAACCGCTGCAGGACAGCAGACATCGGATTTGCCTAAGACAGATCCTATAAACTACAACCCTCTTCGTAAAATCAAAGAGTAGTTAGGATACTTTTAATACGTGAAAATAGACTAGAGTTTATTTTGTATTATGAACTTGTTGAGAGAATAAAATAAATTTGTANATTGCCATCGCAAGTTCGATACTTGCATGTTTGTTTAATCTTTTAATTTCATATTTTTGTTATGAAGATAAAAAAGAGAAAAGTGTTTGGCACGTTTGCGCTTTTAATTATTGGGACAGGGGTCGCTCTAGCGTCCGCGGGCTATCAGACTTCATGTGGCAAGCGTGTTATGGGTCCAGATATGGAGTTCTTTGAGACTCCCTATGAATGGATGGAATTTGTGCGTGAATTAAATGATATCCATTGTGGGGTACATGATATTGAGGGCGTATGGGATGGAGAGCCATACATCATAGTTGAATGATGATGTATAACAAACCTTTAGTAGTGTCTTCGGGCGCTACTAAAGGTCATTTTGTTTTTAGTATGGTAAAAAAAATAGTTGTTGGTCTCTTATTCCTGATTGTTATCGGGCTTCCTACTAATGCTCAGAAAAGAGTAATGTTTGAGAGAGTTAGCCAAATTGATACTTCCAAACTCATCTACCACTATATTTATACATTTAATGACAAGGGAAAGGAGGAGAAGGCGCGGATGGTGCTACAAGTTGGGGATAAGATTCAACGCTTCTCTTCTATGGAGAATTATTTGACTGACTCACTTGCGCTTGCATTTAATAATGAGCCACAAGATAAAAAAATCATAATGACCAAAATGAATGAGAATATTCGTAAGGTGGATTTTAGAGGGGATGTTCGGTGGGTACTTTACACTAATTATCCTACTGGGAAGCGTAGCATTACGGATAGGGTCTTTATGGATCGTTTTCTGACTGAGGAGGAAGAGGTACTCCCTGAGTGGCAGTTGGTGGATGAGCAAAAGGAGATAACCGGTTGTCTTTGCTCCAAAGCGACGACTACCCTCTATGGAAGAAAGTGGGTGGTATGGTACTCTGAGAAAGAAAGCCGTCCGGATGGTCCTTGGCTATTGAAGGGTCTTCCTGGGGTAGTAGTCCGCGCAGAGGATAGTACTAGGAACTTCTCCTTTGAACTCTATAGGATAGAATGGCGTTCTGTTCCAATATTATTCAGAGATAAAGACTACCTCAAAGCCAGTAGAAATGATGTGCTCAAGGCAATGAAAAGATTTTATGACAATCGTGCCCAGTATGTTGCTGCTACAGCTGTTGGCAAACAGATGTCAGACTTGCCTAAGACAGATCCTATAAACTACACCCCTCTCCGTAAAATCAAAGAGTAGGTAATGCGGCTTGAGTCCATTCTAATTCTCTTGTACTGGTTCTTGTGCTGTCCTGTAATATATGCCCAAGAGCCTGTGGCTGTGGTGTATAGTGGGCTGGTATTGGATGCCAAGAGCAATGAACCGGTTAGTAATGCTATCGTGCTCCTCCTGTCGGAGCGTGGAAGTTCGGACGGGAAGCAGGATCGTATAGCTTTTGGAAGCACAGCTAATGATGGGAGGTACAGTATCCGTGTGTCTGGTAAGAAGCGCCCCAACCTATTGGAGGTGCGTCTCATGGGTTATAAAAATCAGCGCATAAGTCTTGGTGTTACGACAGGAGAACAGCCTATCTATCTAGAGCCTGATAGCGAGGAGCTGCCAGAGGTGGTCGTGCTCGGAACTCCCATTGTCTCCCGAGGAGATACTGTCACTTACCGAGCATCTGCCTTTATCACCAGTAACACTTACTCGGCAGAAGACTTGATGAAACGGCTCCCAGGGGTTAGTGTGGATTCGCGGGGAATAATAAGCTACATGGGGGATCCGATAAGTGGTGTCTATATAGAGGGTTTGGATCTGGTTGCTAATAATTACCAGACTGCAACACGTATCATAAAGGCGGAAGATATTTCAGCTATCGATGTCATGGAGCGCTTTCAGAAGAAGAAAGTACTCAGGGGAGTGGAAGAGGGCGATGGCACTATGCTTAATATCCGACTCAAGAATAACACAATGCTGACACCCTCGGGCGAGGTGATGGTCGGTGGAGGTGTATTGGAAGAGCAAGGGTTGGTGCATAGCTTAGGGGCTAATACGCTTTTGGTAAATAAGCGAACGCAGATACTCGGAGCCGGTATATGGGATACGTCTACGGCGCAGGATAGTGAGTCTATCGGTATCAAGAAGAGTGTCTCCAGTACTTCTGCACGTGCTTTTGGCGGGAATGCCCTTACGTCGTATAGTGATAAATCTCAGGCACTTTCCCAAGTAGATATATTGGGTACACTAAATCAGATTCTCGTACTGAAGGAAGATGTAACTCTCAAGTACAATATTGGCTATGGCTTCAAGAGTACATCTGGTAGACGGGGAAAGGAGAGTTTCCTAGCTGATAAGGGGGACTACCTACACTTTACAGAGGAGCGCACAAATCGCATTGAGGGTCATCTTGCACGTGCTCAGCTCAATTATACCGAGAACTCTACCCAACGGTATCTAATGAATACCCTGACAGTCGAAGGGGATTGGGCGCAGGGTACGCATAATCTATTCAGAGGAGAGGAGATTCTAGAGGAGGCAAGGGCAAACGAGTATAG
The DNA here is from genome assembly GCF_000379925.1 of Porphyromonas levii DSM 23370. Taxonomy (GTDB): domain Bacteria; phylum Bacteroidota; class Bacteroidia; order Bacteroidales; family Porphyromonadaceae; genus Porphyromonas_A; species Porphyromonas_A levii. Next base: position 3,112 of record NZ_KB904259.1, read on the forward strand.
ACTCGACAATAACTTCAGCCTCGCAAGTCGACAAGGGGGTAACACCACGACCCTAGAGGGGCGAGTGAGCTACAGGAAGCTCCCTCGGCTCATCTTTGAAGTCCCAAGAGGTAGGTATGCTTATCGCCAACATATCTATGGCAGTGATTTGAACTCCTATACCAGAGCCAGCTATGGGTGGGGCTTGGGTGGTCTATATAGTATTTGGGGAACGGTAGAGCTAGACGGTCGTCTGGAAGATATCGGACTCGTTTCTGGGACAAAGGCAGAGGGAAGGAGTGTAGACGGTGGTAGGTTACAGGTGAGTAGCGCCCCAACACTTAGTTATAATGCTCCTCACCTCAAGTGGTCTATAAGTGTGCCCCTGCAATTCAATTATCTCTTTTATCGGTTTCAGGATATTACCTATACCCCGCAAAGCATAAGGCGAGGTGTCCTTAGCCCCGGTGTGTTGGCAAAGCTGAGCTATCGTCCCTCGCCCCTTTGGTATTTATCTTGGAATGGGAGGTATACCCGAAACAATCTCTCGGAGATTACCGATTATCTATTAGGGAGTTATCGCACATCGTTCGACCAAGTCAACACTCGGGCAGAGGTTGTCGAACCGGAGCGTAATACCCTAAGTGCCGCTCTGAATATTGAATATAGGCAAGCCATAAGAGCCATATTTGGGCGCCTGAGACTATCTGCTATTCGGACTATAGATAATAAAATAGTGTCACGGACACTAGAGGGGACGGCAAAGTTGTCTGCCCAAGTAGCAGGTAAGCAGATGAGAGACTTTATCGGCGGAGAGGTATATCTATCTAAGCAGTTTGCTGCCCTCAAGAGCGTGGTCTCTATCTCTGCCGATTACGCCTATACTTCCTATCCAATGATTATAGCAGGGCAACTCAATAAGCTATCGTCTCAGAGTATGGGTGGTCGTTTGGAATTCATCAGCAGCCCTCTATCCTGGCTGGAGCTTTCTATATCTGTTTCACGAAGGGAAGACCTCAATAGGAGTAGTTTTGGAGCATTCAATCTTGGAGAGTGGAAGGTAAAAGGTGGAGTAACTTGTTCGTTCTTCGAGAGGTGGTCGACGGGAATATCGGGTGACTATACTGCTGTGTCTGAAGCTGGTATTAACCGCAACCAATCTTTCGCACTACTTATGGGAACTATTACCTATCGCTACAAGCGCTTAAGGGTTGAGCTTAAGGGGGATAACCTACTCAATACCCAAGCAATATATCAATCCCTAGTTACAGATGCGGATAGGTATTCCAATTACTTTGTGCTTAGACCTCGGCAGATAATGCTGAGCGGATACCTGAAATTCTAAAGCGAGTGTCAGCACTCTCCTTAGGTGTTTTGGGGAAGGTTATGTATATTTTGAGGTCTCCTGAGAAAAGGGTAACTTTGTGAATATTATACATAGATAAATAGGATGAATTCTCAAGATATAGAAAAGGATTTGGTGGTCAAAAGACATCTAGGCTTCGGGGCGCGCTCTAGCTGTGCCTGCTCTAAAGCTCGGGGGTATGCCACCAATCTAGAAAGCAAACTGAATGTATCGGACTATTTCTGCGATCTCCCTGTTGGTTGCAATGCTTCCGACTTTGTAGAAGTACAGTTCAAGAACACCCGTAAGGGCTATTTCCTCAATAGCCTAAAGCTAGATCTCCACAAAGGGGATATCGTTGCGGTAGAGGCAATGCCGGGGCATGATATTGGGGAGGTGACGTTGACCGGGAAGTTGGTAGAGCTCCAAATGCAAAAGACGCGCTATCGTCACCCCAATGGAGAGCCTCGCCGTGTTTATCGTATTGCCAAGCCTGCCGACTTGGAGAAGTATGAGCAGGTGAAGCAGCTAGAACATCCGACGATGATTGAGAGCCGTAAGATTGCTGAGTCATTGGGTCTAGACATGAAGATTGGCGATGTAGAATACCAAGGCGATGGGCAGAAAGCCATCTTCTACTATATAGCCGAGGGGAGAGTAGACTTCCGACAACTTATTCGTAGACTTGCTGAGGCGTTCCACATCCGTGTGGAGATGAAGCAAATCGGTGTTAGACAAGAGGCGGGAAGAATAGGTGGTCTGGGTCCATGTGGTAGGCAGCTATGTTGCTCTAGCTGGATGACTAGCTTCGTTTCGGTGGGCACCAATGCTGCGAGACTCCAGGATCTCTCACTCAATCCTCAGAAACTCGCAGGTCAGTGCGCTAAGTTGAAGTGTTGCCTTAATTACGAAGTAGATACTTATTATGAGGCTCAGCAACAGATGCCTCATCGCTCTATCGAGCTCCGGACAAGCGCGGGCGACTACCGTTATATGAAAGCCGATATATTGGCAGGGGAGATTACCTACCTCCCCAAGGTACGTGACCGTCGAGAGATAAGCGAACCGATTACCATTACTCGCGATAGGGCACTCGCGATTATTCAGCAAAACAAGCAGGGGATGATACCTTTCAATCTCCAGTTCGATAGCGAGGAGATGATAGACCTTCCCGCTAAAGTGCCTAACGATTTGCTCTCTCAGAGTAGCATGAACCGCTTCGATGAAGAACGAAAAGGCAATAGGCGCAAGAAGAAACAGCGTAACGGCAATAATAATAGTGCCAACAACAATAAAGGCAAGCAAACAGAACCCGTACAGAATAGCCCAGATGCACACAATGAAGAGCTTAAGAGGGCTGCAAGGGAAGGTGCTTCACGTAGGCGTCGCCGACCAAATACCGCAGAGGGTGCTGGGGGAGAGGAGCGAGCTAGAAGGCGTACCAATCCACGGCGAAACCGAAAGGGCGGAGAGCGTTCGGAGGAATAGCCATGGAGGGAAGGCGCACACTACTTCTCACTGTCTTGCTCCTGCTCTTTGGTTGTATCGGTTGCAAAAGAGTGGGGGGCACCTATCAGTACTTCGAGATGATAGAAGATAGAGGATGGTCGTCGGATAAAGAGGTCTTCTTTAGTTCTGCCGAGCTAAAGCCCAATGCCCTTTACAATGTCAGTCTTGTGCTGAGGCTTGATAGGGATATCACTTACCGTACTATCCCAATAGGGATAACCTTCGAGACGCCCAATAGAGAGCTGAAAACGCGAGTGGTACAGGTCCCCATAAACCGAGTAAAAGGGGATAAGAGCGGTTACAATATCTTCGAGCAAAAGACCGTCCTAGAGCAAGGCGTACAATTCCCCAGCCAAGGGGTCTACTCGTATAGCCTGCGGCATCTCTCTACAGACTCCATTATACCAGGAGTGGTAGAGGTGGGGCTCCTAATCGAACCCGCAAGTAGATAAGACGCAGAAGGTATGGGGATAGTTTTTCGACAGAGCTTTAAGGGGACTATTATTAATCTTATAGGGGTCGGGATTGGCTTTATCACTACTTTCTTTGTCGTGACTGAGCTCCTTACCCCTGAGGAGATTGGTCTCACCAGAGTGCTTGTCGAAGCGGCGACTCTGGTGGGTGGCTATGCCCTATTGGCTACCAATAGCTCAGCCATACGCTATTACCCCTATTTCCGTACTACGGACGGCAAAGATGGCGGTTTCCTTAGGCTCTTACTCATTATCCCTTTGATTGGGATCCTTATCTTTGGAGCTCTTTATCTATTTTTACGGGCACCATTGGTGCACTTCTTTGCACCTAAGAGCGGAGGGGTAGATCTCTTCCAGAACTACTACTATGTAGTACTTCCGCTCATGCTCTTCATTACCTACCAAACCGTGCTCGAGGTCTACTGTAGCCTCCGGCAAAGGATAGCTATCCCCAAACTGAGCCGAGAGGTTATTCTTAGGCTCCTTCTTCTATTTGCCTATCTCGTATATGGGTTTGGCATGTTGGACTTTCGGGGTTTTATCGCCATCTTCGTGCTCTCCTATGGGGTGATGATGGGGGTTACCCTCCTGTATAGTTTCAGAATAGCCCCAAATGCCTTAGGCGCCCCAATCGTAATACCAGAGGGAAAGGTCCAACGCGACTTTCGAAATTATACCCTCTTTACAGTGCTCAGTGCCATGGGCAGTAGCATAGTACAGCGGCTGGATCTATTTATGGTCTCCTCCGAATTGGGCATGGCATCTGCGGGCGTCTATACCATCGCATTCTTTATTGTGGCGGTGGTGGAGATGCCATCACGTTCGCTCAGCGCTATGTCTGCTCCTCTCGCCTCCGCCGCTATCCACAGTGGAGATTACCGTGAAGTCAACCGCATATTCCGAGAGGTGTCAAATAACCAACTCCTGATAGGTTCAGCCCTATTACTGCTTATCTGGATCAATGTAGGGACTATATTCTGGGTCATTCCCAATAGCGCAGTCTATATCCAGGGGAAGTGGGTTATCTTCTTCCTCGGTCTAGGAAAGCTGGTCGATTTATCCTTCAGCTTTGGCAATGCTATACTCCGATACAGCAAGTATTATTTCTGGACACTTGCCTATACTATCATTGTGATGGTCGTCACCATTCTCCTAAATCTCTATTTCATAGAGTACTGGGGAATAACTGGTGCAGCCATAGCTACGATGATTACTTTCGTTATTAGTTACACTTTCCAGCAATTGGTGCTGTGGCGTAAGATGCAAGTTACCCCCGTAAATTGGCAGATGGTAAGGATTATAGTTCCCTACGGCTTACTTCTGGGAGTAGACTATTTGTTGCCCCACTGGGGGCATCCTATCCTCGATAGTATGTGGAGGACGGGAGTAATTGGTATATTTGGCTGGCTAATGATGCGGCGTGAGGAGACTTTCCGACGACTCATGAGCCAAATAGGAGATTCAGTCACAAGGATAATCAGAAAGCTATGAGTAAAGATGGGACAAAGGAGGAGGTAAGAAAAGGGATTACGTTATTGCCTTTGGGTGGGATAGCCTGCCGCATCCGCACTATTTCTTCGATGATTCATATCGCTAGGGAGTACAATCGCCCGCTAGAGATACTTTGGCGTACCGATGATTATATGCCGGTCTCTACAGATCGTCTCTTTACGCTGAAGCCTGGTCTTATCTCCGATAATGTGACCATGCGGCCAATGGGATGGACAGATGCCCTTCTGAATACTCCGCCTATGCCCTGCAACTTCTTCCTGAGTTTCCCCTTTGTCGCACTTGGCTACGATAAAGTACTTGGCCCTAAGCGTGTCGAATATATGATAGCGCATGAGCGGGCAGAGCTAGATGACCTATTCAGAGATACAGAAAAGTCTATACTCATTGCTACAGGCGATGGACTGGGACGATTCCTAGGCATGTACGACATATTGGAAGCGACAGTGGAGGTCAATAATGTACTTCTCTCGAGCATGGCTAGTTGGGAACGCCGAATGGTAGGGGTGCATATCAATCGTCGGATCAATCCGCAGACCACTTACAGCGAAAGCCCAATAGAGCTATTTATCCGCCGTATGCAAGAAATGATAGAGGCAGATAATGAGATCTCTTTCTTTATCGCTACCACCTCCAAAGACGAACGTGAGCGTCTTGCCACAATATTCCACGAACGCGTCTTCGTGCCTCATAGCGTAGCTGATCCGCACACCGTAAAGGGCGTGATACAATCTTTCGGAGAGCTCTTAGCCCTCTCGCACACAGAGCGAATCCTCACCACGCCTGGAAGTAATTATGCCAAAGTGGCATCGGAGATAGGTGGTCTCCCACTCGAAACGCTCAGTATATACTCCTCAAAATAAGGATTCCTAATGTGGTGTCCAAAGGGTGTGCTGAAGGTGACCTTTGGCACTCTGTGGTGTGCCATAATCCTAAGTACGAGGTGCTAAGACAGAGACGAAGTGGTCGTACCCACTTACGTGACCGATGCCGAATAACGAATGCAATATTGAAGTTTAGACTTTATACCTCCTCTATTGCTGCCTATCCGATAACCCAACAATACTAACCCCTTGACCTGCCTCTACTGACTAGTTGACCATTTAATATATACTAATTGACTAATTTAATATATATCAAATTGGTCAATTAGTATATATTAATCTAGTCGTTTAGTATATATCAAATGGTCATGTCTGACAGGTCTCCGTATCAGGCTAGATCGCGAGCTGGTTTGGTTGAGATGTAAATGGAGGTGATAGGGGGTGTATTGATGGGTAAAGTACAGTGGGTAATAGTTTGATTGATGGCGGATTATCAGGGTTGGAAGGTGATAATGTAGTGCGGAGATTGATTGTGCTTATTCTTTTCTAATGTATGCCAAATAATTGGTAAATTTGTGGACAATGGATTGAGCATATCCGAGGTTACATGGGGATGAGATATTTTGATCGAGATATTAGTTGGCTTGCTTTTAATAAACGGGTGTTGATGGAGGCACTCGATAAGAGCGTACCTATATACGAGAGGATTAGCTTCCTCTCCATCTTCTCTTCCAATCTCGAGGAGTTTTATCAGGTGCGTGTCGCAAGGGATAGAGCAGTTATCTCTCGGGAGAAAAGTGGGGGAGATAAAGATAAGACGGATCAAAAACGGGCTGACCTCAGAGAGCTAACCGACGAGGTAAAGCGGCAAGAGGAGCTCTTTCGCTATGCTTGGGAAGATGTAATGGTATCTGACCTGCGTGAGGTAGGAGTGGAGGTATTCACTGATGCCACGGAGTTCAAAGGGGAGGTACGGACATTCGTTGATCGTTACTTCGATGAGGAGGTGTTCCCCTTTCTGCAGCCAGTGCTCTTGAGTCCCGACTTGGTGAAGGTGTTTATAAGAGATAAGCGTATCTACCTATGTATACATCTCCGTCGACTTGCGGATAGAGCTAGGAGGTTGTATGTGATCAAGCTACCCTTTACCAAGGTGCCTCGGTTTATCTCGTTGCCTAAGCATAAGGGGCATTATGCTTACACCTTTGTTGATGAGGTCGTTCGAGCTAATCTTGAGAAAATATTCCCAGGCTTCGAGGTATTGGGGTCGTATAGTTTCAAGGTATCTCGAGATGCGGACCTAGAAATAGAAGAAGGGGGACAGCATTTGGCAAAGAACCTAGAGGAGATTATTGCCAAGCGCAAGACAGGTGCGGTGACACGCTTTCAGTTTGACGATATGATGCCGGCGGTGGTGCTCGATCAGCTGAAAGAGAGTATAGGACTCAAGCCAGAGGATCTCCTCCCCGCACGCAGGCACCTGCAGTTGCAAGACTTGAGGAGCTTGCCTAATCCGCTGGGCAAAGCGTATGAACAGACTTATCCTAGCCCGATTCCGCATTATCGGTGGGACTTAGCGGAAAGCAAAATAGACCATCTGCTGAGCCAAGATGAAGCCATTTATGTGCCTTACACTAGCTTCGACTACTTGCTCGATACCCTTCGAGCGGCTTGTACAGACCCTAGGGTTAAGGGTATAAAGCTAACTCAGTACCGTGTGGCTGAGGACTCAGAGGTGATAGATGTGCTGATTCGGGCAGCGAGTAGCGGCAAAGAGGTGACCGTATTTGTGGAGCTCAAAGCTCGCTTTGATGAGGAGAACAATCTGCAGACTGCCCAGCGCATGACCCGCCATGGTGTGAAGATTATCTATTCATTGCCGGGGCTTAAGGTGCATGCCAAGACCTGTCTGATAGAGTTTCACTCTGAGACCGTTCCGGGTAGGTGTGGTATCGCTTGTTTTAGTACAGGCAACTTCAATGAGAAGACGGCTAAGATTTACTCAGATGTGATGGTATTCACGAGTAATCCTGATCTCGCGAGCGAACTCGGTGAGTTGTTTAAGCTCCTCGAACGAGGTAAGACGGAGTATCCCTTCAAGAGATTGCTTGTGGCGAGCTATGGTATGGCTGAGCATATCCATGAGTTGATAGAGTATGAGATAGCTGAGGCAAGAGCAGAGCGAGTAGGAAGGATCATCCTGAAGATGAATTCGCTCGAGGAGAAAGGGGTTATAGACCACCTCTACAAGGCGTCGGAAGCCGGAGTGAAGATAGACCTACTGGTTCGAGGTATCTGTAGGGTGGTGCCTAATCAACCTTTTAGCAAGAATATTAGGGTAATTAGGCTACTGGATATCTACTTGGAGCATGCTCGTATTTGGTATTTCCATCACGGAGGAGCGCAATTGTACTTCATCGCCTCTGCCGACTGGATGACCCGTAATCTCTACCGTCGGATAGAGTGTGGTGCTCCAGTATTGGAGCCAAAGATAAAAGAGTCGCTCGGTGAGGTACTGGAGCTTTGTCTGAGCGATAATGTGAAAGCAACCTATGTAGACGAGAACCTCGAGAATGTCCCTAAGCATGATGGAGGCAAGCCTATTAGGACACAGAAAGAGATGTATGCCGTGGTAGAGCGATATAATCGGCTTCCGCCTTTTGGGGATAAGTCTCTAAGTAAAGAGCTGAGTGCTGACCAAGTGGTTGTGCCACGTATGGGGCGGGAGCCAAGGACTAAGCAGTCGTGGCTCGGGAAGATGATATTTAGGAAGAAATAAAAAGATAGATAGAATAAGTTAGACAAGATGTTTTCAGGAATTGTTGAGACGACAGCTAAGGTACTGAGAGTAGTCCGTGAGGAGGGCACAGAGAATGTGCACTTGACTCTTACTGCACCATTTGTGGATGAACTAAAGATAGATCAGAGTGTAGCACACAATGGCGTATGCCTTACTGTTGTAGCTATCGACTTGCAAGAGCAGAGCTACACAGTAACTGCGATATTGGAGACTTTGGAGCGCTCTAACCTAGGCGACCTTAAGGAAGGCGACCTAGTGAATCTTGAGCGCAGTGTGCAGATCAATGGAAGACTTGATGGGCATATTGTGCAAGGACATGTAGATACCACCGGAACTTGTACCGAGGTGCGTGAGGCGGATGGTAGCCACTACTTCCATATAGAGTACAATGTGCCTAAGGAGATGGCACTGAGAGGTTATATGACAGTGGAGAAGGGTTCGGTATGTGTCAATGGGGTGAGCCTTACGGTGGTCAATTCTACCCCTCATAGTTTCGAAGTAGCCATTATCCCATTCACTATTGAGCATACTAACTTTAAGGAATTGACCGTTGGCAAGAGGGTGAACCTAGAGTTTGATATCATAGGGAAGTACTTGTCAAGGATTATTGAGATAGAGAAGCAGTGACGCTGAAGGAACTGGTAGAGGCTAGGCAGAGCGACCGGAAATATGATCCCTCCCGTACTATAGAACGGGAGGTGATAGAGCGAATACTCGAGTGCGCCAGATTGGCTCCCTCGGGGACTAATTCTCAGCCTTGGCACTTCGTAGTAGTGGATGAGCCTGAGCTGCGAGATAAGGTGGCTTCGGCGGTGTCATCTACACTACTGGGTGGGATGAATAAGTTTGCCTACTCTGCACCAGTGCTGATAGTAATGGTGGAGGAACCTGCCAATGTGGAGGGGAAAGCCGGGAGTATTTTGCTCCGTAGGCACCTTCCAGCTTACGACCTCGGTATTGCCGCGAGCTATATTACGCTAGCAGCGACGGAGGAGGGGCTGGGGAGCTGTATTATGGGTTGGCTAAACCAGCGTAAGCTAAGGAAGATTTTGGGAGTGCCTAAGCGTAAGAATATCCCGCTGGTGATAGCTCTAGGGTACTCTCTGCAAGAGAAAAGAGATAAGAAACGTAAGCCAATAGAGGAGATACGTTCGTACAATAGTTACAAGGAATAATAGATTATGGCACAAAAGCCTTCGATACCTAAGGGTACGCGCGACTTTTCGCCCGAGGAGATGGCGAAGCGCAATTATATATTTGATACCATTAAGAGTGTGTACCGTACATACGGGTTTATGGAGATAGAAACTCCTGCTATGGAGAACCTCTCGACCCTTACGGGTAAGTACGGAGATGAGGGCGATAAGTTGCTCTTCCGTATCCTTAATAGTGGGGATAGCCTTAAGGACTTTAAGCGAGAGGAGCTATTGACAATCGATGCCAATGAGTTTGCAGCTCGTGCGTGCGATAGAGGGCTTAGGTATGACCTTACTGTGCCTTTTGCGCGCTATGTGGTTCAGCACCGAAATGAGATAACATTTCCATTCCGTAGGTTCCAAATTCAACCCGTATGGCGTGCCGATAGACCTCAGAAGGGAAGGTATCGTGAATTCTTCCAGTGCGATGCCGACGTGATTGGCTCAGACTCTCTTTTGCACGAAGTAGAGCTGACCCGTATTATTGATACCGTATTCCATAAGTTAGGTGTATCGGTGACTATTCACCTGAATAATCGTAAGCTCCTAACGGCTATTGGCGAAACGCTCGGGATAGAGAATATTATTGACTTGACGGTTGCTATCGATAAGCTGGATAAGATTGGTTGGGACGGTGTGCAGGGAGAGTTGCTCTCGAAGGGCATCGCCCAGGAAGCTATTGATAGGCTCTATCCTATCCTAACCTTTGTGGGTAGTAATGAGGAGAAACTCGAGAAGATGGGTGAACTCTTTGAGGGCTCTGTAGTGGGTAAGAAGGGGATAGAGGAATTGAGCTATATCTTCGATATGCTTCGCCTATCACCTTTACATAACAAGGTGTTGCTAGATCTGTCGCTGGCACGTGGGTTGGACTACTACACCGGTACAATATTCGAGGTAAAGGCCAATGATGTACAGATAGGGAGTATCACTGGTGGTGGTCGTTACGACAATCTTACTGGGGTATTCGGCTTGGATGGCGTTAGTGGTGTGGGTATTTCGTTTGGTGCTGATCGTATTTTTGATGTGCTCAATCAGCTGGAGCTATATCCTAAGGAGGCAACCACTGGTACCCGTTTGATGTTTGTGAACTTCGGGGATCGCGAGACTAGGTATATCTTGCCCCTTCTCTCCGAGATTCGTGAGGCAGGTATTTCTGCCGAGCTATATCCCGAGGATGCTAAGCTGAAGAAGCAGATGAGCTATGCCAATGCTCTGTCTATTCCTTACGTTGCTTTCGTCGGTGCAGAGGAGGTGGATAGTAAGACCATTACGCTCAAGGATATGGAGAGCGGAGAACAAATGGCACTTACTCTTGAGCAATTGATTCAGAGACTCCTGTAGTTATGCGACGGGTAGACGGGCATAAACTTACGATTGAACTAGAACTGTGGCCTTTCCATCTGGATCTGAGGGAGCGTTACCCTCTGAGCCAGGTGGTGAGCCGTATGATACATGTTGCGGGAGAGCACGCTACACACTTCGGCTACGGTATAGGTCAGCTTATGGAACAAGGCGCTACGTGGGTGCTGAGCCGTATGAGTATCCAGTTTTTTCAACCGATCTCTATCCAAGAACCACTAGAGATATCTACGGGAGTGACGGATTGGTCGGGTATCTCTACGGATAGGGTAATCACTCTCTCCCAAGGAAGAGGTCTTGTAGCTAGCTCTATGACCAAGTGGATTGCTATTGATATCAAGAAGCGGATGCCGATCTCAATAGATAAGGTACTGACGGATACATCCGTGAGAACTGCGTACCCAGGACTCGAACTTCCAGAAGTGCCTCGGCGTCTACTTGGGAGAGAGGAGACAGCTCTGCTCAAGACTATCTATGTGCATAAGGTAAGGTACTCGGATCTAGACCTGAATAGGCACGTGAATAGCTCTGTGTGGGTATCGCTGGCGGTAGACGCTTTGCCACTTGAGCGGATTCTACAGTATCGCATGACCGATGTGCACTTGCGCTTTGTGAAGGAAGGGCACTATGGCGATCAACTGTACGTGCGGCACTATTCGGAAGGCTTGACCGATTACTTACAGATAGAGCATGACGAGACAACTTGTTTCCAATTGGTAATACATTGGGTTAAGGAGTAGATGTATGGCAAAGAAGGTACGCAATAAGCTGGATGTAATACAGGACAAACGGACGGAAAAGGTGACTGTACTCTTTTCTGAAGAGGAGTGTAAGATGCTCAATTACTATGTGAAGAAGTATAAGCATCGTAGTCGTTCTGCCTTTGTCCGCCGTCTCGTGATGACTCATGTGGTAGGTGAGCTCAATGCCAATTATCCTACTCTTTTTGACCAAAATATATCAGATGATTGATAGCCCTATTTCTCCATTTACGGATGAGTATTTTATGCAGCAGGCACTGCAGGAGGCGCTCCTCGCCTATGAGGCAAACGAGGTGCCCATAGGTGCTGTGGTGGTAGTCAATGATACGATAATCGGTAGAGGACACAACCTCACTGAGAGTCTGCAAGATGTAACTGCCCATGCCGAGATGATGGCGATCACTGCTGCTCAGAATCAATTAGGGTGCAAGGTCCTTCCCGATTGTACGCTTTATGTGACGGTAGAGCCATGTATCATGTGTGCGGGAGCACTCCGCCATGCTCGGGTTAGTAGAGTGGTATGGGGTGCTTCGGAGCCTAAGATGGGATTTACTCAGTTTGCCGATAATATACTGCATAGGACTACGGAGGTTACCCCTGGAATAATGGTGGAAGAGTGCGCACAGTTGATGCGTAACTTCTTTGCACACAGGAGATAGGTGACCTAGACTACAGTAATGCCGTTCCCGATGATGGGCAAAATAAGGGAAAAATAGTATCTTTGTACACTAGGAGGGCATCGGAGTGCAATTTGCGGAACTGTTTGATAGCTAGTAGCTGAATAAAGCGAACATAAGAGATATATGAAGAGAGGGGTAAGATGGTTTGTCCGTCTGTTATGGACTCTATTTGGAGTCGGAGTGGCGGTAGTAGTATTGTTATTCGTATTGATTGCTAATGGGGTAATAGGCTACATGCCACTCATTGAGGAGCTACAAAACCCAATTGATAAGTACGCTACTCAGTTGATATCTGAGGATAATGTGGTAATGGGCTCCTTCGCTCTGAAGGGGAATAATCGTATCTATACCACTTACGAGGATTTGTCTCCCGCCTTGGTCAATGCACTTATTGCTACAGAGGATAAGCGCTTTACGGAGCACTCAGGCATAGATCTTAGAGGACTATTCCGAGTGTTCTTCCGTACCGTACTCATGGGGCAGAAGGATGCAGGGGGCGGTAGTACTATTACCCAGCAGCTGGCTAAGCAGCTCTATTCCCCTACGGCTAAGAATATCGTAGAGCGTGCAATGCAGAAACCAATAGAGTGGGTGATAGCTGCGAAACTAGAGCGTTTCTACTCCAAGGAAGAGATAATTACCCTTTACCTCAATAAGTTTGACTTCCTATATCAAGCGGTAGGGATTGACTCCGCTGCCAAGACTTATTTCAATAAGTTGCCCAAGGAGTTGACTACCGAAGAGGCTGCGCTACTTGTGGGGATGTGTAAAAACCCATCCTACTTCAATCCTGTCCGATACCCTGAGCGCACCAAGGGAAGACGTGATGTGGTACTTTCCCTAATGATGGAGCAGGGTTATATTACTCGGGATGAGATGGTGGCTCTGCAGGCTAATGCTATTGAGCTAAACTTTAAGCGCCAAAGCCATAGAGCAGGTATCGCACCCTACTTTAGGGAGTACCTGCGCAAGATAATGATGGCAGAGAAGCCAGATCGCAGCAATTATAGAGATTGGCAGGAGCAAGAGTACGAGCACGATGTACAGCAGTGGGAGAATAATCCCCTTTATGGTTGGTGCAATAAGAATAAGAAGGCAAACGGCGAACCTTATAACATCTATACAGATGGTCTAAAGGTGTATACCACCATTAATTCTCGTATGCAGGAGCATGCCGAGGCAGCGATGATTGAGCACCTTGCTGGCGATATTCAGATCGCCTTCGACCGTGAGAAGAAGGGCAGAGACTACGCTCCATTCTCCAAAGATATCAGTTCTGATGAGCGCAGAAATATCATCACCCGAGATATTAAGAATAGTGATCGTTACCGCCTACAAAAGGCGTCTGGTATCAACGAGTCTGAGATCATGAAGAGCTTCGACGAGCCTACGGAAATGTCCGTATTCGCCTATGGAAAGGAGGATGGCAAGTATGTGACTATCTTGCGAGATACAGTAATGACGCCTCGCGATTCTATCCTCTACCACAAGCGCTTCTTAAGGTCTGGCTTTATGGCAATGGATAGCAGCACAGGTTATGTGCGTGCTTATGTTGGTGGTACAGACTATAGTACGTTCCAGTATGATATGGCTACGCAAGGTAGGCGTCAGGTGGGGTCTACTATGAAACCTTACCTCTACTCTATGGCTATGAGCGAGGGCTTTACCCCTTGTGATCAGATGCTCCATGTGCAGCCTCATATCCGACTTGCTACGGGAGAGATATGGTCTCCTAAGAATGCGGGAGCTAGCCGAGTAGGGGATATGGTATCTATCAATTGGGGACTACAGAACTCCTCCAACTGGGTTACCGCTTGGCTGATGAGCCAAATGTCTCCCGTTACCTTTGTAGACCTGTTGCACTCCTTCGGCGTTACAGGAGACCTCGACCCTACACCGGCAATTAGTTTGGGTAGCCCCGACATCACTGTGGAAGAGATGGTGTCTGGATTTAGCACTTTTGCCAATGCCGGTATGCGTGCTGTGCCTATATATGTGACTAGAATCGAGGATCAATACGGAAATGTTGTCGCTGAGTTCCTTCCCGATATCCGAGAGGTTCTGTCGGCCGATGCTACCTATAAGACCCTCCACATGCTACGAAATGTGATGAATGGGGGTACTGGTAGCCGTGTCCGTAACCGATACAATGTCAACGCCGATATGGGGGGTAAGACAGGAACTAGTCAGAACCACTCCGATGGTTGGTTTATGGGCTTCACTCCACGTATCAGCACAGGGTGCTGGGTTGGGGGTGAAGATAGATCCATCCACTTCGATGGTATTCGCCTAGGGCAGGGAGCCAATATGGCTTTGCCTATCGTGGCGAAGTTCTTCCAAAAAGTATATGCTGATAAAGCCCTTCAGAAGCGAGCCGAGGAGCTGGGTGTTAGTCCAGAGCTTAAGTTCGTGATACCTGAAGAATATGCTGACCCTTGTAGAAGCAAGGATGGTGGGCTAATGCCTTTTGAGCCCATAGTAGAGGAGGGTATAGACCCTCTCTTTGAGTGATGCAAATTGTTTATATATAAACTATATTAATTATCTGAGTAAAAGATGTCAAAGAAAAGAGTTTACTTCTTCGGTAATGGAGCCGCAGAGGGAAAGGCAGACATGAGAATGTTGCTGGGTGGTAAGGGTGCCAACCTTGCCGAGATGAACCTGATTGGCGTACCAGTGCCTCCAGGCTTTACTATCACCACCGAAGTGTGTAAGGAGTATTACGAGCTAGATCGTGATATCCTTCGCAAGGAGATTTTCCAAGAGGCAGAGGCACACATTGCCAAGATGGAAGAACTAACAGGCACCAAGTTTGGTGATAGCAAGAACCCACTACTCGTATCAGTTCGCTCAGGTGCTCCTGCATCTATGCCTGGTATGATGGATACCATCCTCAACCTTGGTCTAAACGATGAGGCTGTACAAGGTCTAGCTACCTGTAGTGGCAATGAGCGTTTCGCTTGGGACTCTTATCGTCGTTTTGTCCAGATGTATGGCGACGTAGTACTCGGTATGAAGCCACTTGATAAGAAGGAGATTGACCCCTTCGAGAAGATTATCGAGGAGGTAAAGCATGAGAAGGGCGTGACCATGGATAACGACCTTACCGTAGAGGATCTCAAGGAGCTTGTAAAGCGCTTCCGTGCAGCAGTAAAGGAGCAGACAGGTAAGGACTTCCCTGTTGATGCATACGACCAGCTATGGGGTGCTATTGGTGCTGTATTCGGTTCTTGGATGAATGAGCGCGCGATCATCTACCGCCGTATGGAGAATATCCCTGAGGAGTGGGGTACCGCTGTCAATGTACAAGCCATGGTGTTCGGCAACATGGGCAATAATTCAGCCACTGGTGTTTGCTTCTCTCGTAACGCAGCTACCGGAGAAAACCTTTTCAATGGCGAGTATCTTATCAATGCTCAAGGTGAGGACGTAGTGGCTGGTATCCGCACACCACAGGAGATTACTAAGGAGGGTTCACATCGTTGGGCTAAGCTTGCTGGTGTCACCGAGGAGTATCGTGCTACTGAGATGCCATCTCTTGAGGAGTCTATGCCTGAGATGTATAAGGAGCTATTCGATATTCAGCACAAGCTCGAGAACCACTATCGTGACATGCAGGATATGGAGTTCACTATCCAGAATGGTAAGCTATGGTTCCTCCAGACTCGTAATGGTAAGCGTACTGGTAAGGCAATGGTAAAGATTGCTATGGATATGCTACAGGAGGGTTTGATCACAGAGGAGCAGGCTATCCTTCGTGTTGATCCTAACAAGCTAGACGAGCTACTCCATCCAGTATTTGATAAGGTAGCTGAGGCAAAGGCAGTAGAAATTGCTCGTGGTCTACCAGCATCTCCAGGCGCAGCTTCTGGTAAGATCTGCTTCTTCGCTGAGGATGCAGCTCGCATGCACAATGAGCATGGTGACAAGGTAATACTCGTGCGCAACGAAACCTCTCCTGAGGATCTTGCAGGTATGCAGGTAGCTGAGGGAATCCTAACCGCTAAGGGTGGTATGACTAGCCACGCAGCTGTAGTAGCACGTGGTATGGGTAAGTGTTGTGTGTCCGGAGCAGGTGCACTAGAGATTGATTACAAGGCAGGTACCATGACTGTAGATGGTCGTGTGTACAAGGAGGGTGACTTTATCTCTATCAATGGTTCTACTGGTCTTATCTACGAGGGTCAGGTACCAACTAAGGCAGCTGTACTTGATGAGGACTTCCAGAAGCTCATGGATCTGTCAGACAAGCATGCTCGCCTCACCGTACGTACCAATGCCGATACCCCACACGATGCAGAAGTAGCACTCAGCTTCGGCGCAACTGGTATTGGTCTCTGCCGTACTGAGCACATGTTCTTTGAGGGCTCAAAGATCAAGGCAATGCGTAAGATGATTCTTGCACAAGATACTGAAGGTCGTGAAGCCGCTCTCGAGGAGCTACTTCCACTACAGAAGCAAGACTTCCTTGGTATATTCCGTGCTATGAATGGTCACCCTGTTACCGTTCGTCTACTCGACCCACCTCTGCATGAGTTCCTACCACAGGATCAGAAGGGTCAAGAGGAGATGGCAGCAGAGCTAGGTATTTCTGCAGCACAGGTGTCAGCCCGTGTCAATGGTCTTCATGAGGTGAACCCAATGCTTGGTCACCGTGGTTGCCGTCTGGGTAACACCTATCCTGAGATCACTGTGATGCAGACCCGTGCTATCCTCGGTGCTGCAATAGAGCTAAGTAGGGAAGGCATCAAGGTAATGCCAGAGATTATGGTGCCACTCGTAGGTACTGTAAGAGAGCTCGAACTACAGCGTGAGGTTATCGATGAGACTGCCAAGAAGCTCTTCGCAGAGGAAGGTGTATCTGTAGACTACAAGGTAGGTACCATGATTGAGATTCCACGTGCTACCCTTATCGCTGATAAGATCGCAGAGCATGCAGAGTTCTTCAGCTTCGGTACTAATGACCTTACTCAGATGACCTTCGGTTACTCTCGTGACGATATCAATGGCTTCCTTCCTGAGTACCTCAAGAAGAAGATTCTTCACGTAGACCCATTCCAGGTACTCGACCAAGAGGGAGTAGGTCAGCTTGTAGAGCATGGTACTAAGCTTGGACGCTCTACCAATTCTACCCTCAAGGTAGGTATTTGCGGTGAGCATGGTGGTGAGCCAAGTAGCGTGAAGTTCTGCCACAGAGTAGGTCTTAACTATGTTTCTTGCTCTCCATTCCGTGTGCCAATCGCACGCCTAGCTGCAGCACAGGCTGCAATCGAGGAGAAGGTGGGTAAGTAATTATTGCTGTCCGGTAAAAGTTAGAAATGACTTTTTGAAGGTCAGATATCAGAGTAATATCGGGGGTTTGCTTTTCAAATTAAAAAAGCAAGCCCCCCTCTTGTTATAGGTTGGGGAACAGAGGGTATTGGGGTGGCAAATTTGCCCGTTCTGCCATGATTATAATACTCCCCAAAAACTAGACAACTCCAAAAGTGGTAGATTTGAGAGTTGAGATGGAATTAATTGTCATTTTCCGATGAAAAGAAGAAAAAGAGAAGTTTATGGGACGAAGAAGTAAATACAGTTCAATCTTTAAGGCACAAGTTGCTTTAGCCGGCTTGAGGGGCGATGAGACGATGCAGAGTTTAGCGAAGCGATACGAAGTGAGCCCGAGCAAGATTACAGAATGGATGCGAGAACTTGAGGAGAAAGCAGCACAGGCTTTTGAAAAGCCTTCTGATAGCACCAAAG
>NZ_KB904260.1 GCF_000379925.1 Porphyromonas levii DSM 23370
GACAACAACGGCATGGAGCGAGTGATGCGGTACATCGCTATGGGAAGAAACAACTACCTATTCGTCAATAACAACGCATCGGCCGAGAATTACGCTCGCATCTACTCCTTTATGGCCACCTGCGATGAGGCAGGAGTCAACTTCTACGATTGGCTACTAGCAGTCCTTCCAAAGCTCCCCAAGATAGGCGAGCTCACAGAAGACGAAATAATCAACCTCCTCCCAGGTCACATAGAAGTCTAACTCAAAAAGACACCGAGGCACAAAATAGCCTGTAGGTGCCAAATCGTACCTACAGGCTATTTTATTCTCTCCTTACACGCCCGTTTTGGGAGAGTTACGACCTATGCTATTGGAGTCTCGCTATGCCCCTCAACAAGTGTAGCGATATTGCGCCCATTTACATTCTGGAATACGGATAGCTCGAATATTCCTATCACTGCAAGAAGATGGTCGAATATATCGCTCTGGATATTTTCGTAATCCGTCCAAGCCGTAGTGTCTGTAAAGAAATAAAGCTCTAGCGGTAATCCTTGAGGGGTAGGCTGTTGCTGGCGAACCATACAGGTAAAACGGCGGTGTACCTTTGAGTGTCCCTTAAGGTATAGCTCAATGTATCTGCGATAGAGTCCTACATTCGTCAGCTCCCTGCGAGAGAACGAGCTCTCCAAGCCACGCTCCTTATTATCTCGCTGAATATCTACTACGACTTGGTCAATGTACTCAGCTAGGGCAGGGGAGTTGTGTAGCCTCTCGAGTAGTTCAGGAGAAGCGAACTTAATACTCTGCATGTCTATCAATATCGAGCGCTTCACACGTCTACCGCCATCCTCTTGCATCGGCCTCCAGTTTTGGAAAGACTCCGTTAGCATACTGTAAGGCGGGATTGTAGAGACCGTAAGGTCGAAGTTCTTGACCTTAATAGTGGCTAGAGAGATATCTATCACATCTCCATCTACACCGAATTTCTCCATGGTTATCCAATCGCCGACACGCACCATGTCATTATTGGAGAGTTGGATGCTAGCTACAAAGCCCAAAATAGTATCCTTAAATACCAACATCAGTACTGCCGATAGTGCCGTAAGCCCTGCGCCTATAGCCGTCATATCCACCTTAAATATGATAGAAATAACCACTAGGATAGCAATGAAGTAGACAATCCCCTTGAATACCTGAAATAGATTGACAAAAGGACTCGATTTGTACTTCTTCGATGCCAGCATATTCGTGCGGATAATATCGAAGATACAGGCAATGGTCTGCGCTACTACCCACGTGACCACTACGCCACACACCACTTTTAGTACGTTGTACCATATTGTCGGTACAGGCCATACCACTTGTAAAAGGCTGGAGAATAGCGAAATCCCTACGATGAGTATTACCTTATTGATTATCTTCGTATTCTGTCTCCCTCCGTTTTCAAATGCAGGAATCTTCCCTATCAGTTTAGGAAGTGTCCGTACGAAAAGTAGTTTAAGTATCACCCATACCAAGAGGGAAAAGCCCGCAACCACTAGTAAACTTATCAATTGGTGCATCGGACCACCTTCAGTAAGTCCAAGGTCAAAGTAATTGATAAGGGCGTTGAGCGTATTCCGCACATCATTCATAGGGTAGATACTCTCAATTAGCTTCTCTTCTATTGCCTTAGGAGCATCTGCTAAATCTGCTACTGAATATTGATTCATATTTTCTTGTACGCTATGTCAAATTCTCTAGTGCTATTAATGGAAATCTCATTGCTCAGCTCTGTCTCCTCAATAAATACTTGTATCGGACGGTCAAAACTATCTAGCAAGTAGGAAATGTGCGATTGCTGGTGGTAGTTAGCCCCTGAGGTTACCTTTGAGCGAAGGAAGTGCCTGCTCCTAGTCCCCATCATATAGGTTAAGAGCATCTTGATATCAAACCCATTGATAAATAGGTTAATATCTGGGAAGATATGATTCTCCTTATTTTTATAATAGGTCATCTTTACCCTTGCTTCACCATCATAAGATACCCCCTCTAGGTTGCCCTCGTGCCAGTACATCTTAGCGGTGGAGTCCTCGCTAATAATTTGGGAAAGCTCCGCACCATTGATAGAAGTATCCCAGCGCTCCTCCTGACCTCCCTTAGCTCGGTGGATGATAGATGTCACCACATCTAGTTCGTTGAGCAGCAAGTAAGAGACATCATCGGGCGTATCCTCATCATCTAGGTAGGTGAGTACTTCTACTCTGTCCTCTTGGAAATCGAAAACGAGGTGCTTACGGCTCGTAACATTGCCCATGCTATCTAGTCTGAGTTGGGTGGTCCTGCTACAGCGTTCCTCGTCGTCCCAAAAGAAAAGCCATCTCTCAGTTAATACCCCATCTGTCGTAATATTCACATGGTCAATGAGAGGCGAATAATTGCCAAGATATGCCCTCTTTTTCTGTGTATACTCTCGTGTAAGATAGACACCAAGCGCCACACCAGCACCTATCCCAATCATCTTCCAAAAACTACTTTTCCCCATATGTCTGTATTTTTACTGCTTTGGTAGTTATTACTTCCTTCCAAGCAAATATACATATAATATCTTGGACAGACTCAGCGCATAGCGATATTTCATAAAATCTCTCCCTGTCAGGCTTGACCTGTCTCGGTATCTTACATGACCATTTAGTATATATATTAATCTACTGGATTGATATATATTAACTGGATAGATTAGTATATATTAAATGGTCAAGGGATATAGCGAGGGGGGCAACGAGTAGGGGTGAAAGATTCTTCGCCCCTACTATATCCGTCTTTTCCTGGATATATTGACCTTTTTCGGGGCGATTTAACTATCTAGTTGACCTTATGTGCCTGAGGTTTCACTGGTCTGTTGACTACTATTTCCTAATTTACTTGCCTATGCTCACTAAGTGGTTGACTTTTTCAGCCAATACAATGGGTATTATCCGTGTCTATTAGCCTTTCTGGTTGACTTTGACCTGCAAAGGAGTTTATAGACCCTTTCCATTGTTTTGTCTTGAGTCGTGGTTCCCCTTGTAGGGAGAATTATCATCATGAGTGTGCGTTATGTTTGGAATTTAGCGCATATTTTATTACCTTTGCATCCAGAAGATGGGTTGGGTGTCCCATTCTTAATACACCCAATACATATAATATATAGTAGGGGCAGTTACCAGAGTGGACAAATGGGGCTGACTGTAACTCAGCTGGCTTAGCCTTCGGTGGTTCGAATCCATCACTGCCCACCTTATATGTACTTCTTAGGATTTTACTTTTTTTGATTTAGTCCCTCCGTAGATATTCTTATTACCCTCCGTTCTGGATTGGGTAGGTCATGGTCGGTATTGAATCTTTATATAAATATATATGGCACGTACTTACACGCTTTTAGAGCTGAATTCTCTTAGTGACGAAGAACTAAATAGGGTTGCTGATGAGCTTGGTACCAAGGGGAAGACCCCTAAAATGTCTCGTCAGGAGGTGGTCTACCAGATACTCGATGAGCAGGCAGCCCAATTAGCACAGCAAATTTCCGGCAACAAAAATAATAGCAACAAAAATAGGGGGGGGAGTGGTATTAATGGTAGGGGGAAAAAGCCTCAAGCCAAGATCTCATCTGCCACTAAAGAACAAGAGTCAAAGCCGGTAGATCCTGCCAAGGAAGAGGCGGTAGCTAAGGTGAAAGCCCAGGTAGCTGCTGGAAATCAGCGTCGTAAGTCTGCTGATAAAGGACGGGAGACTGCGTCAAAGGAAGTAGAGTCTGTCAGTAATAAGGTAGAGCCCGAGAAGCCGCAGCCTCGTCGTCGCGGTAGACCTACAAAGGCGGAACAGGCGGCAAGAGCAGCAGCGAAGGCCGCCAAAGAGGCAGAGGCTGCAGCAAAGGAGAATGCCCCAAAGGAGAATGCCCAGCAGCCTGAAGTTACTAAGCAGGAAACGAAAGAGGCTGTTGTCACAAAGGAGGTGTCTAGTAAGCCTGAGCAACCTCCCACACAGAAACAGGTGTTTGTCAATAAGAACGCTAATAAGACGATGCTCACTGACATGATGAGTATGATTGTGCCTACTCACCCGCAAAAAAGGTCTGAGGAGCCAAGGGCTATTGTACAGCATCAGCCTCAGCAACAATTGCCTCCACAGCAGCCTAAGCCTCAACAGTCTCAACAGACTCAGCAAAATAGTAATCCAAGCAATAGTGCTAATAATCGCCCTCAGATACAGTTGGTGCAGCAGCCTGTGGCGCAGCCGGTACAGCAGCACAGACCTTCAGTCCCGATGTATGACTTTAAGGACTCGCTCCGTAGCACAGGTGTGCTAGAGGTATTGCCAGATGGGTATGGTTTTATTCGCTCAAGTGATTACAATTATCTATCGAGTCCGGATGATGTGTACGTCTCTCAGTCTCAGATTAAGACTTATGGGCTCAAGACGGGTGACGTGATAGAAGCTATTGTGACCCCTCCTAGGGATAAGGATAAGTACTTCCCTATGAAGAGCCTTGTGCGCCTCAATGGTTGTGATCCTAAGCAGGTGCGCGACCGGGTACCTTTTGAGCACCTGACTCCGCTCTTCCCAACAGAGAAATTTAAGCTAGAGTCTCCTGCGAGTGTAAAGGTTCAGGATAAGATATCAGTACGTGTGGTAGACTTATTTGCTCCTATAGGTAAGGGACAGCGTGGTCTGATTGTGGCTCAGCCTAAGACGGGTAAGACGATGCTTCTCAAGGATATCGCTAATGCGATCTCTCACAATCACCCCGAAGTGTATATGATGATACTCCTGATAGATGAGCGCCCAGAGGAAGTGACCGATATGGCTCGTAATGTAAATGCTGAAGTGATTGCTTCTACATTCGATGAGCCAGCAGAGCAGCATGTAAAGATTGCCGATATCGTGCTCCAGAAGGCTAAGCGCCTAGTAGAGTGTGGGCATGATGTGGTTATCCTACTCGACTCTATCACCCGCCTAGCTCGTGCTTATAATACGGTACAGCCCGCTAGTGGTAAGGTGCTCTCGGGTGGTGTAGATGCCAATGCTTTGCAGAAGCCAAAGCGCTTCTTCGGTGCTGCTCGAAATATCGAAGGCGGTGGTAGCCTTACCATTTTAGCTACAGCTCTTACCGAGACTGGGTCGAAGATGGATGAGGTGATATTTGAGGAGTTCAAGGGTACTGGTAATATGGAGCTGCAGCTCGATCGTAAGCTCTCCAATAAGCGCATCTTCCCAGCTGTGGATCTACTTAGCTCTAGCACCCGTAGGGACGACCTATTGCAGGATAAGGAGACTCTCAACCGTATGTGGGTGCTTCGCCGTTATATAGGTGATATGAACTCAGTGGAGGCTATGGAATTTATCAAGAATCGCATGGAGGGCACAGTGGATAACATTGAGTTCCTCGCTTCGATGAATGACTGATTTTATGCCATCCGTAATCATAAGGAAGCAGCAGAAGTGTCTTTGGATACTTCTGCTGCTTCTGTTTTCTATTCCGTTATGGGCACAAGGGACGTTTGAAGGACTTGTAGATATTCAGGAGGTCGACCCATCTATCCAAGTAGAGCTGATGTACGCCACAAAGGATAACTTTTTGGGGGAGAATATGTATGGAGATCTTACTCAGGCGTATGTGTTACCCCACTTTGCAGAGAAGCTGAAGCGTGCTCAGAGAAAGCTGAAGTCCGACTGGGGAGCGGCTTACTCTCTTTTGGTCTGTGATGCTGCTCGTCCTCTTAGTGTACAGCGCCGTATGTACGATGCGGTAAAAGGTACACCCAATCGGGTCTATGTAGCTTCACCTGATAATGGAGGGGGAAGGCATAATTATGGTGCCGCTGTGGATGTAACTATTGTAAACACTACCACTGGAGAGCGTGTAGATATGGGTAGTGAAGTAGATCACTTCGGTATTCGCAGCCATACCGATAATGAGCAAGAGCTATTGCGAAAAGGATTGATTACGAGGAATGCGTACGACAATCGTCGGTACCTCACCCGACTACTCAATGCAGAGGGACTCAGAAATATCCGAAAAGAGTGGTGGCACTTTGAAGAGCGCATCAGTATCAAAGAGGTACGCACTAAGTACCGACTCATCAAATAAAAGTAGTAGGGGACTTGCGACAGGGTTGCATCAGTAATTTTCTATATCTTTGCCTAGAGAATCTAATAACAAGCTGTATTATAATGAATAAGTATCTATTAACAGCTCTTGGGCTATTTCTTTCCGTAGTAGCTGTAGGGCAAGAGGTGAGAGGAATGGTGGAAGATGATAAGAGTGGAGCATTGCCTTTTGCAACAGTTAAGGTGTTCTCACTCCCCGATTCTACCCTACTTGTTGCAGGAGTGACCAATGGAGAGGGGACTTTTGCCCTTCCTGTAAGCGGAGCTCAACTTCCTCTCTTGCTCAGAGTGAGTATGGTGGGCTTTTCGGAATCCGAATCGGTAGTTCATTCATTTTCAAATCATACCATAGTGCTTACCGAGAGCGCTACGATGCTCGGCGAGGTTGCAGTTACAGCCAATCGAATTCCCCACCGTATGGTGGCGGGAGGACTGAGTACCTCGATAAGCGCTACGCCATTATCTCAGCTTCCTGATGTTTATAGCGTTCTTAGATGTATTCCTTTAGTAGAGGTTCAGGGGGAGGCTATTACTGTATCAGGTAAAGGTACTCCTATAATATATATCAATGAACGCTTGATGACTAATCCTAGTCAATTGAGGCAGCTAAAGCCCTATCTAATTAAGGATATTGAGGTCATCACCAATCCTAGTGCCCGATATGATGCTACAGTGCATTCGGTGATTAAGATATATACTAAGCGAGAGCCTGGTAGTGGCTTAAGTGGCTCTATAAGGGAGGATATGAATAAACAATTGGGGAAGAAGCTGGGCTTCGGAACTACCTTAGGTCTGAACTATCGAAGGGATAACTGGGACTTCTTTGTTGATGGGTACTATACTACTAAGCACTACGTTAGTGGCTCTAGCGAAGCTACCTTTACAGGTAAGATAAAGGATAGTGAATGGGTCAATAAGTCTCAAATTAAGAGCGATACTTACGACAAACTAGGAGGCGCTACTGTAGGAGTAAACTACGAAGATGACGAGCAGAGCTTCGGTATAAAGTATGCACTAGAGACTAAGGGAAGAGTGTCCGAGCTGTACAATGCTATGCTGAGCAAGCTGGATAAGAAGCCTGCGGTCACGCTCTATAATCACAACCTGATGCAGTCTCCTTGGTCTGTCTCTCATCGTCCGAGTCTCTATTATCTGCGGAGTATAGGTGAGTGGAAAGGGCAGTTGGATGTAGACTATTACCTAGCACCTTCGAATAACTTATCTCAAAGGGTGAGGGAAGGGTATACGATAGATTATGAATTGGATAATAAGGTGAGTAACTCTGGTGCTTCATATAGTTCTATAGGTGCACGTGCCGATTTTAGAGGCCCGCTATGGGGTGGTAGTCTAAACATTGGCGGCGGCTACTCATATATCCACAATAAGTTTTTCGCTTACAATGATGCTTCATTGGCTTTGCCTAATCTCGAGAGTAAGATAAGAGAACAGCTGATGGCTCTATACTTTGAGTATAGTATCCCGATATTGAAGCGTTTGCAGTTTACTGCAGGGTTGCGTATGGAGCGCCTCAATAGTCGATACTACAATAAGGAGCAATTGGATGAGGACAAGAGTAGGGTATGGACGAACTACTTCCCATCTTTCTCTCTAGCAGGCAAGCTTTGGGACGTCAATGCTCAGCTCTCTTTCCGTAGTTCTATTGAGCGGCCAAATTATTGGCAGTTGCAGCCACAGTATACTTACCTAAGTAGGTTTGAGTATCAGGTGGGCGACCCCTTACTTCGCCCAGCCATCGAGTACAATACGCAGTTGTTGCTCAATAAGAGTTGGCTAACTTTTATGATGGGTTATTCTTATACTGTAGATTGCTTGACCCAGACGACTGAGCTGATGAAAGACCTCAACAACCCTGGGCAATACCTGCCGTACACTACCGTACTTAAGAACATTAATGCAAAGCCTCATCATAGTCTATCAGCGACATTGGTGGCGAGCCCCAAGATAGGCATCTGGCACCCTACGTTTACAGCGATGTTGAGCAAGATGTATGGGTATGATATTTGGTACTTTGACCAATTGATTACCAATCGTAAGCCTCTATTGGTTCTTGGGATGCAGAACCAGTTTGCATTCCCTTATGATATTACAGCTTCGCTGAATATGCAGTATATGCCTTTTGGAAATATCGATAACATAGAGATTATTAAGTCGGGACTAGACTCTTATATCCAGGTATCCAAACAGTGGCTGAAGGATAAGTCGCTGACTACCACAATTAGCGCGAATAACTTTGTTAACTATCATGGTATGAGGGCGAGGATAAGGACTAGACACACGGAAATTGTTGCACTAGACTATAGACCAACGACATTTATGTTCACTGTGTCTTATCGTTTTAATAGTACTCAACGCAAATATCAGGGGGTTGGTGCACTGGAGGAGGTTATAGAGCGTATGTAAAACCAAAGGGGCGGTGTGGGTGTTGTATCAGTATATGAATAAGGTTATGAATACTCGCATTGCTTTTTGGCTGAGCAATCCGTCATTGCTATGGCTGCCTTTTGCCTTCCCTTTTTTCTTCGGAGCTTGGGGCGTCCTTATCGGTGGCGTATTACTCGTGCTTATTATTGGGAAACGAAGGTCTATAAATAGTTCATGGAGACCGTTCCTCTTTTTACCACTCCTTATACTATTGTTGAGCATAGTGGGGAGCTATCTTTGGTTTCCGCGATGGGTGCCAGAGTGGGGGTTATTGTCGGTAGCTATCTCTGCAGGTTGGCTCTGGCGTATAGAGTATGTGCTATCGGATGACAGTCCTCTTGGTATCGAGGAGTGGTTATTTAGTGCTCGGCTATTTGGACTTGGGAGTCTTGCATACTTATTGCTGACGCTCATAGTCTCTATAGAGGCGTCATGGTTGCCTGGTGTATTGATTATTGCTGGTGTGCTATTCCATTACCTCAGGTTGGGACAACAGGTGGAAAAGAGTAGATTTAGTTGCCCTGTCTCTAGTCCACTAGTACGTATGGCTATTGTCAAAGGGGATGAAGTGTGGCTTACTGATCGCCCCTTTACAGGATGTTATATAGAGGGACAGGAAAGTCAGTGTCATGCTCCTATTTATAGGGATCATCCTTTGACCTCCTGTGTTAACCAAGACGAGACACCTGAGGAGGCTCTTACACGTGCTTTTGTTGCTGCTGGGCTTCGTTGCGAAACGACTCCTCGCTTCTTGCTTAAGTATCAGCATACTGTGTGCTCAAGTAACAAGCGTATGATATATCTTTTTGTCCTTAATGTGAGGTCGGAGGAATGCGCTGATATGCTTGAGCTTCGTGGTCATTTTTATTCCCCAGATCAGATTGAAGAACGATTGCAAAAGCATCTGTTTTCTCCCTTATTTGCGGATGAATACGCATATCTCAAGAATACCTTACTTAGGGTCAATACATTGAACGCCTAAGGTGGTAAAAGAGATTGGAAATTGGTAAGTTTGTGCTCAGGTATGATTAACCAATGAGGCGTATTTTGAGATGGTTGATGAGAAGTGGGATGGAATGCCCCAGCAGGGAGGTGTTGAGGATCGGAGAACTTGGGTCAAGACTTTTTGGGACTATGTAGAGGGGGATATCCTGGAGAGGAGATTTAATGGGCGAATGATTATGTGGATCATCGCCTTCACTTTGTATGCAATGTTTCAGGTGGGATTCAATTTTATGGGGATGCGCAAAGTGAAGACCATTTCGGATAATAACAATAAGTTACAAAGCCTCAAGATGGAGTATATCTCTATCTCTACTGATTTGATGGGGGATAGTCGTATCACGAGCATTGAGAAGAGGGTGGAGGAAGCTAGACTTGCTATCAATACTCCGAAGACAGCTCCTATTATCATTAAATAGGGATAGTCCGGTATGAATCATCTGGAAGAGAAGCAGCGGGAGCGAGGTAACCGACAGAGAACCTTGCGTATCCATAAAGGGTGGCAAAAGTATATGCTACTTGGAGTGATTCTCCTAGCCCTAGGGTGTTTGGTCGTGTTGAAGGCTACGGTTACGGCTACGGTCAATGCACATAAGTGGCAAGCACTTATGCCCACTCAGACGATAAGGAAAAATGTTGATCCGATTCGTGGTAATATCTATAGCGACTCGGACTTGCCCATAGCTATCAGTGTGCCAAGGTATGTCGTTGCGATAGACTTTGGGTCGAAAGGCTTTGAGGATGGCGTATTCAAGGAACAACTTGAGGATTTGTCTAAGTCCCTTTCTACCTTAATAGGGGACCGGTCTGCGGCAGAGTATAGACGTGTTCTATTGACTGGGAAGGGGAGAGGACGGTTTCATAGGATAATTAGGAGGGAGGTAAGCTATGTAGAGCTCCAAGAGATACGCAACCACCCTTACTTCAAAGGACGCTCTCGCTTCAAAAGCGGTCTTGTAACTGAGTCGTACGTTAGGAGGGTACACCCTTATGGGAATCTTGCTTTTCGTACGATTGGAAGGATTATGAATGAACCAGACTCTCTGGGGCTAACGCATGGTAATAGCGGACTGGAGATGAGGTTTGATTCGGTACTATGTGGTGTGCAAGGCATTCAGCGGTTAGTAAGGATGCCAGCTAGAACTGTGCCTATCGTGGAGAAGCCAGCGCTAAATGGGATGAATGTCTATTCTACCTTGAATGTGGATATTCAGGATATTGCCGAGAAGTCCCTCCGTAAGACGCTAGTAGAGGTGGATGCTGACTGGGGATGCGCTATTGTGATGGATGTGAAGACTGGAGCGATCAAGGCAATGGCTAATCTTGATCGAATGAAAGAGGGCGTCTATATGGAGGGCACTAATCATGCGCTTGCCGATCTTATTGAGCCGGGATCTACATTCAAGACTATTTCTATGTTGGCTGTTCTTGAAAATAAAGGCGTTAATCCTGAGGATACTATTGATGTTGGGAATGGGTTGTACTCGGTAGGAAGGGGTTTGGTGATACGAGATCATAACGCACACAAAGGAGGTTATGGTAAGATTACCTATAATGAGGTTATTTACTTCTCTTCCAATGTGGGAACAGCTAGAGCGGTTATGAAGACCTTCGGTGATAATAACCAAGCCTACTTGGATGCACTTATGAAGATGAATGTCTTTGACCAAATAGACTTAGAGATTCCTGGAACCGCGTGTCCGAAGATACAAAAGGATGTCAGTAAGTGGACAAAGAGTACTATGCCATGGTCTTCATACGGGTACGAGGTCCTGGTACCACCAATATATACTTTACGGTTTTATAATGCGATAGCTAATGGTGGCAAGATGATGGAGACCTACTTAGTTCGTGAGGTGAGTGGCAATGGTGAAGTAGCTTACGAGCGTGAACCGAGGGTCATCAACGAACAAATTGCTTCCGAAGAAGCTCTTGGCCAGATACGGTTTATGCTCCGAGGGGTAGTGACTAAAGGAACGGGTAAGGATATGGACTCCCCCTATGTCGCGATTGCAGGGAAGACAGGTACCGCACAAAAGCTCGGTGGAGGAACTTTCAAAGGTGGTGGACATAACGTCTCCTTCTGTGGATACTTCCCTGCGGATAATCCCCTCTATAGTTGTATCGTTGTGGTGAGTCGCCCAAGAGGCGTATATCCGTCAGGTTCTATCCCTGGCAAGGTGTTGAGAGAGATTGCGGAGCAGACTATTGCCACCTCCTACACTGTGCCCATTAATGAGGTCAAGGCAGACTCTCTAGCGACCTTTAACCAAAGAGTACTGGCAGGGAATACCAAGAGTATTAAGAAAGCAATTAAGTATACAGGTGTTGAGCCCGATCGATTCGATAAGAAGTCTGAGTGGGTAAAGCATGAAGGTGGTGATAGTTTGCAGATGCTCACTTCCACTACTCCTCAGTCGGGCGTTATGCCAGACATGGTGGGTATGAGTGTGATGGACGCAGTATATCTAGGAGAGAAGTTAGGGCTTACGGTGAGGATATCTGGTAGCGGAGCTGTCGTCGGTAAGCAATCAATAAGAGCGGGGGAGAGGGCACGAAATGGACAACATTTATTATTGACTCTACAGAGGTAATAGCATGAAGTTAAATATAATGATGAAGGGTATTGCCCACGAAGTGGTGGCGGGTGATACAGATAAGGAGATAAAGAACCTAACGGCAGACTCGCGGGAGGTAACCGAAGGGATGCTATTTGTGGCTTTGCGTGGAACAATTACGGATGGCCATGATTATATTGCACAGTCTATTGATAAAGGAGCTTCGGCTATCCTTTGTGAAGAGGTGCCTGATAATCGGGTGGAGGGTGTGACTTACCTAAGAGTAGAGCATACTGACATGGTTATCGGTGAGGTCGCTGCGAACTTCTATGAACACCCATCCGATAAGCTAAAATTAGTAGGCGTCACTGGCACCAATGGTAAAACCACTATTGCTACATTGCTTCATGGGTTATTTACTAAACTGGGTCATAAGAGTGGCTTAATCTCAACCGTTTGTGTGGTCGTTGATCAAGAAAGGATTCCTAGTAAGCTTACCACCCCCGATGCTCTTACTCTCCAGCGGTATCTTTGGGAGATGGTTAATGCAGGATGCGAATATGCGTTTATGGAGGTTTCTTCCCATGCAGTACATCAGTACCGTATACGAGGTGCTCATTATGTGGGTGGAATATTCACCAATCTTACTCGTGACCATTTGGACTACCATGGCACCTTCCTCAATTATCTTCATGCTAAACAAGGGTTCTTCGATAGTTTGTCTAAAGATGCCTTCGCCCTTACTAATATCGACGAAACTAATGGTATGGTGATGGTGCAGAATACCAAAGCGTCTGTGCACACCTATGGACTGAAGCGCGATGCAGACTTTAAGGGCAAGATTCTTGAGCAACATTTAGATGGAACTGACATGCTATTTAATGGGCAGGAAGTCTGTACAAGGCTAGTCGGAGGATTCAATGCATATAACATGCTCGCTATCTTTGGCGCAGCTGTACTTCTTGGTCAGCCCGAAGAGGAAGTGCTGACGGTGCTTAGTTCTCTTACCTCTGTGGATGGGCGTTTCCAGACTGTTACTTCTCCAAAGGGATATGTAGCGGTGATTGACTATGCTCATACCCCAGATGCGTTAGAGAATGTACTCGGAACGATTACTGATCTTCAGAAAAGTCATGGAGGTCGTATCCTATCAGTAGTCGGAGCTGGTGGCAACAGAGATACAGGCAAGCGCCCGATTATGGCTTCTGTAGCTGCGAAGTTATCAGATATTACTATACTAACATCTGATAATCCCCGCCGAGAGGATCCCGAAAAGATTATCGAAGATATGGCAGCGGGGCTTGATGCAGAGATGATGCGCCGTACGCTCAAGATTACTTCTAGGCGTGATGCTATCCGTACTGCGTGTACGATGGCAATGCCAAGCGACGTCATACTTATCGCTGGTAAGGGTCACGAAAACTACCAAGAGATTAATGGTGTTCGCCATCACTTCAGCGATCTTGAGGAGGTGGAGAAGATTATCGACGAAGAGAAAGGAGGAGCTACTAACTGATGCTTTACTATCTATTTGACTATCTACAGAAGATCGGTACTCCGGGTATGGGGGCATTCAGTTACACTTCTACCCGTGCAGCCTTAGCACTGATTGTGAGTCTTCTTATCAGTACGCTTATTGGTAGTCGGATTATCGATTGGTTAAGGGGGAAACAGATGTCCGATCCGGTACGACCTCTCGATATTGAGGGGCAGATGGCAAAGGTAGGTACCCCTACAATGGGTGGTATCATCATTATTATTGCCATCCTTATCCCCACACTTCTATTCAATAAACTCAATAACATTTATATCATACTAATGGTTATTACCACCTTATGGTTGGGTATGCTTGGGTTTATGGATGATTATGTCAAGGTCTTTAAGAAGAACAAAGACGGTATTCATGGACGGTACAAACTCATTGCGCAGCTTGGACTAGGTGTCATCGTAGCCTTAGTACTTCTTACAAGCCCATCAGTTGTGATAAAGGAGAATATTGCTACAGAGACTGTCAATAAAACTCTGGTCGTTACCCACTCCAATACAGAAGTTAAGAGTACCAAGACGACCATCCCTTTCCTAAAGGATAACAATCTAGACTATTCCGAAGTGGCAAAAGCGGTTGGCGTGAAGCAGAATGCTGAACTTCTTACCTTCCTCTTGGTGACTGTCGTTTTTGTGTTTATTGTTATGGCGGTCTCCAATGCTGCCAATCTCACCGACGGACTAGACGGGCTTGCTGCTGGATCGTCCGCTATCATAGGTGTTGCGCTTGGTATATTTGCTTATATGAGTTCCCATATCCAGTTTGCAAGTTACCTTAATATCATGTTCATCCCAGGAGCGGAGGAACTGGTAATCTTCGCTGCCTCCTTTATTGGTGCTACAGTAGGCTTCCTTTGGTACAACTCATATCCAGCCCAAGTATTTATGGGAGATACGGGTAGTCTTACCATTGGGGGTATTATCGCGGTATTCGCCATTATCATCCGTAAGGAGTTGTTGCTACCTATCCTCTGTGGTGTATTCTTTGTTGAAGCACTGTCTGTGATTCTGCAGACTACTTTCTTCAAGATTACTAAAAAGAGGACTGGCACAGGGCGTCGGGTATTCAAGATGACCCCATTGCACCATCATTTTCAGAAGCCATCCGGAGTAGTGGATGCCTTGATACAAGGTCCTACTAGACCAATTGCGGAGGCAAAGATTACGGTGAGATTTTGGCTCATTGGCATCCTTCTAGCAGTATTAACTATTGTGACTCTCAAGCTACGTTAATTCCAATTATGAGTAAAGAGTATTTTATCAATCGCACTAACCCTGAAGCGCCTATGGACGAACGTGGTGAACAAATCCCATTGGTCGAGATAATAGGGAAAGAGATCGTTATCCTCGGAGGAGGCGAAAGCGGAGTGAGTGCTGCACTACTTGCCAAGAAAGAGGGTCTTGTGCCATTCCTTTCTGATAATGGACCGCTAAAATCCGAGATGAGAGCTCTGCTTCAGTCGGAGCACATACCCTACGAAGAGGGAGGGCATATCCTATCCAATCTCAATCGCGCAAGTGAAGTGATTAAAAGTCCTGGTATCCCTGATACTGCCCCAGTAATAGTGCAGTGCGAGTCGATGGGGCTTCCTATTATATCCGAGATAGAGTTCGCTGCCCGATACCTGCGCCCTGAGCAGTTTATTGGTATCACTGGTAGCAATGGCAAGACCACGACCACTACATTAGTGGATATGGGTCTGAGAGCCGCAGGGGTACACAGTAGTGCTTGTGGCAATATCGGTGTCTCACTTGCTCGTAAGGTTCTCGATGGAGATGCCGACACATTTGCTATGGAGCTGAGTAGCTTTCAACTCGACCGCATGTACGATACGCACCTCCACATAGCTATGCTACTCAATCTCTCTCGAGACCACCTAGATAGGTACGACCATAAGTATGAAAACTATGCACTCGCCAAGTGGCGCATCTTCCGTAACCAAGGAGCGGGCGACTATGCGATCCTCAATGTCGATGACCAGTTCTTCTCCAAGCTAAGGGTAGAGCATCCACTCACTGCCGAACATATGCTTACCTTCTCATGCAAAGATCCTAAGGCTACTGCCTATTTCGATGGCAAGACTATTCACTTACCAGGCGAAGTTACATACGACTTCAGTAGTTTCCGTCTTCGAGGAGAGCATAATGCCCAGAATGTCATGGCGGCTGCACTAGCACTCTATGCCTATGGTATTGCGCCCGATCACCCCGAGGTTGTTGAGGCTTTCTCCACTTTCGGTGGAGTTAGGCATCGTACTCAGATTGTCGGTGAGTGGCATGGCGTCACCTTTGTCAATGACTCTAAGGGTACCAATCTCGATGCCACTGCCCATGCCCTAAGTGCAATGCCCGATGGGCGTACCATCCTATTCCTTGGTGGTACAGATAAGGGGAATGACTACTCAGAGATATATGATTTGGTAAAAGCCAAAGCCAAAGCCCTCATCTTTCTTACCCTCGATACTGATAAGCTGCACAAGAGTTTCGATATTCTCCAGCTTCCGACCTCCACAGCCCATAGTATGGCAGAGGCGTTCCAACAAATACAGGCACTCGACCTTCATGAAGGAGATGTCGTCCTCCTCTCTCCAGCTTGCGCTAGTTTTGATCTCTTCAATAACTACGAGGATAGGGGCGACCAATTCGTCTCTGCTTTCCAGCAACTAGTCTAGAAGCTTTTCTTTGCTACTTGGTTGATTATGTGTAAATTTGCTTTGTAAACAAGGTATGAACAACTAAAGCAGAAAAGAAATGATTGATGTTATTGGAACAAATGCTGGACTAATTTGGCATGCTCTTGATGAGAGTAAAAAGCCACTCACGGTAAAAGAACTTCAGAAAGCTACTGGTATCCGTACGCAGGACGAAGTGCGCTTTGCACTAGGATGGCTCGCAAAGGAAGGTAAGCTTACTTTTGAGGGTGCCGATAAAGATGCTAAGATATCACTGGTGAGATAACCCAAGAGTATACAAAAGGGGTTACACCGCAATCGATGCTGTGTAACCCCTTTTTTGATATCTATAGATGGATTATAATAATAGAGAGAGCCGTGGTGAGTGCACTCACCACGGCTCTCAGTGTTAGAATGAATGGCGTATTACATCATTCCTTCCATACCACCACCAGGCATTGCTGGAGGAGTTGGCTCAGGAATGTCGGTAATCACGCACTCAGTAGTAAGGAACATACCAGCGATGCTAGCAGCATTCTCCAAAGCTACACGAGATACCTTAGTAGGGTCGATGACACCAGTCTCGGTTAGGTGCTCATATTTGTCGGTGCGAGCGTTGTACCCGAAGTCACCCTCGCTCTCCTTAAGCTTCTGGATCACTACAGCACCTTCCTTACCAGCGTTGGCTAGAATCTGACGAAGTGGCTCTTCGATAGCACGGCGGATGATCTCGATACCAGTCTGCTCGTCATCAGTATCACCCTTCAAATCCTCAAGAGCCTTTGTAGCGCGGATATATGCCACACCACCACCAGGTACTGTGCCCTCCTCGATAGCAGCACGAGTAGCACTCAGTGCATCCTCCACACGATCCTTCTTCTCCTTCATCTCCACCTCACTTGGCGCACCTACGTAGAGTACTGCCACACCGCCTGCTAGCTTAGCCAGGCGCTCTTGTAGTTTCTCCTTGTCGTAGTCCGAAGTACTTGCCTCAATCTGGTTCTTGATGAATTGTACACGTGCTTCGATATCCTCCTTAGCACCGCTACCATTTACGATAGTTGTGTGATCCTTATCAATCGTTACCTTTTCAGCTGACCCCAGCATCTCCATAGTAGCAGCCTCAAGGCTTAGACCCGTCTCCTCGGTGATAACCGTACCACCTGTTAGCACTGCAATATCCTCTAGCATAGCCTTACGACGATCCCCGAAGCCTGGAGCCTTCACTGCAGCTACCTTGAGTGACCCACGCAGACGGTTAACCACAAGGGTAGCCAATGCTTCGCTCTCAATATCCTCTGCGATAATCAGCAGACCACGACCAGTCTGTACTACTTGCTCTAGGATGTGGAGAATCTCCTTAAGAGTGCTCACCTTCTTGTCATAGATGAGGATATATGGGTTCTCAAACTCCACCAACATCTTCTCGGTATTGGTCGCGAAGTATGGGGAGATATAACCCTTATCAAATTGCATACCCTCTACCACCTCGACAGTGGTATCCATGCCCTTTGCCTCTTCTACAGTGATAACACCTTCCTTCTTTACCTTCTCCATTGCCTCAGCAATGAGCTTTCCTATAGTCTCGTCACCATTAGCAGAGATCTTAGCCACGTGCTCAATCTTTGCTAGGTTATCACCAATCTCCTTGCTTTGCTCGCGGAGTGAAGCCACTACAGCAGCTACAGCTTTATCGATACCGCGCTTTAAATCCATTGGGTTAGCACCTGCAGCAAGGTTCTTGATACCTACATTAATAATACTCTGTGCAAGTACAGTCGCTGTAGTAGTACCATCACCGGCATCATCATTAGTCTTTGTTGCTACCTCCTTTACAAGCTGAGCACCCATGTTCTCAAATGGATTCTCAAGCTCTATCTCACGTGCTACAGACACACCATCCTTGGTGATGTGAGGGGCGCCAAACTTCTTGTCGAGTATTACATTACGTCCCTTTGGACCGAGCGTTACCTTCACTGCATTTGCCAGCTGGTCTACACCACTCTTAAGGAGCTCCCTTGCTTCTGCTTCAAACTTAATCTGCTTAGCCATATATCTTATTTATATTCTTTTCTAATTATATTATTTTAATCAATCACTGCTAGGATGTCGCTCTGTCGCATCATGATGAACTTCTTGCCTTCAAGCTCCAGTTCAGTGCCAGCATACTTGCCATAGAGTACGCGATCTCCCTTCTTTAGGAGCATCTCCTCATCCTTAGTACCCTTGCCAGTAGCCTCCACTATGCCTTGAAGGGGTTTCTCCTTAGCTGTGTCTGGGATAATAATCCCACTTGCTGTCTTCTGCTCTGCCTCTGCAGGTACCACAAGTACCCTGTCTGCCAATGGTTTGATATTCATATCTATTACGTTACTTATATGTTGATTATTAAATATTCATCTACTAGTTCTATGGAATAAACGTGCCAATGCGGTCTCCCTGACAAAAGCGACACGAGATGACAGACTCGGATAGACAAAAAAGCGCCGCTAGTGACTCCACTAACGGCGCTGTATCTGCTCTTCCACTTGGACTTGAACCAAGGACCCTCTGATTAACAGTCAGATGCTCTAACCAACTGAGCTATGGAAGAATAATTCTTATCTCTAAAATGTAGCTCTTCCACTTGGACTTGAACCAAGGACCCTCTGATTAACAGTCAGATGCTCTAACCAACTGAGCTATGGAAGAATGTTTCGCAACCCTAGTATCGTTGGATTGCTCGGCAAAGATACTATAAATCTCGAAAGTAGCAA
This sequence comes from Porphyromonas levii DSM 23370, assembly GCF_000379925.1. GTDB lineage: Bacteria > Bacteroidota > Bacteroidia > Bacteroidales > Porphyromonadaceae > Porphyromonas_A > Porphyromonas_A levii. The sequence goes on from NZ_KB904260.1 coordinate 19,087, forward strand.
ATAATTCTATGGGAAATCTTACGATAATTTGCCTTCATCTGTTATCGAAGAGGGACATCCTACATGGGGTAGAGCATATATGTGCTGGCGCAATGCCTATGAATTAATTCGGCATTCACGGCTGTTCGCCACACCATATCTTAGAAAATGAGTAATTTTGAACCCTGAATCGATAGAGACCTTGCTTCCTATAGATACCTATAGAAGTATGAGTCCCCTCCGAGGGGAGGAAGTTATGTCTCTTGATAAAGATTAGAAGAATCAATATAATATCAATTGTATGAATACTCACTTTTATACTTGTAGGCGATTTGCTCTACTATCTTTCGTTATTGCCTTTTGGGGCTTCTCTAGTGCTTTCGCCCAAAAGGGGATTGTCCATCTTGTTGGCGCTGGTCCTGGCGATTCAGAGCTTATTTCTGTGAAAGGAGTAAAGGCACTGAAGCAGGCAGATGTCGTGCTCTACGATGCCCTTGCCAATCCCGAGATACTACTCCACTGCCGCAAGGATGTCCGACTTATTCCTGTGGGCAAGAGAGCGGGGCGCCCCTCTATGAAGCAAGAGGAAATCAATAGACTCCTTATTGACGAAGCCAAAAAGGGCAATTTCGTAGTCCGACTCAAAGGTGGTGACCCATTTGTCTTCGGGCGCGGAGGTGAGGAGCTACTCGCTCTAGCCAAAGAGAATATAGAAGTCAAGGTGGTTCCAGGTGTGACAGCGGCTATTGCAGCTCCTGCCTATGCTGGAATCCCTGTAACTCATCGTGCATTGGCTAGGTTATTCACCCTTGTTACCGCAAGTACTAAAGACCAAAACCTTCAGAACGCCCTCAAGTGGAAGTCGCTCGTAGAGCTAGGTGGTACAATCGCATTTTATATGGGCGCTCGCATCGTTCCTGAGATTTGCCAGCTCCTGACTACTGAGGGGCTATCTCCAGAAACACCTGCAGTAATTATCAGTAATGGTACTCTGCCAGCTCAAAAGGTTATACGTGGGAGCATCAAAGACTTCACACCTACATTTGCCGATTATGAGCATCTGACACCAGCGCTCTTTCTTGTGGGAGATGTTATAGAGGTGGTCAAAGACTATCAGATGCCAGAGCCTACTCCAGAACTTAAGGTGTTGGCAATTACGCTGAACCGAAAAGTGAGTGAGCTCTGCCCGAGGATTGAGGATAATGTGCTACTCGCTGAGACGTTCCCTAGCACTAGGGTAGATCTCTATAGTCAAGACTATTTAGAGCTTCTAAAGAGTGTCGGATTTACCCACATGGTATTCTCTAATACCAAAAGTGTAGAAGCCTACTTCAAGGCCTGCCAAGAGAGTGGAATAAATTTCATAGGCGACAATACTACTCTTATTACGTTGGGGGAATCTATAACCGATTTGCTGAAAAGTAGGGGCTACGAAGCTGTTACTCTAAAGTCTTATAACGAAGTGGCAACCTATCTAGTAGGAGATAAGGCCAAGACGTTCTCCTCTAAGTACGATGCCGTGTCAGGAGCCACAAAACCTGCCAAGAAGACACATTGATCTTCTACAAAATGCATGAGTGATCACAAATTACGGGGTAGCAACCCCACGTCCTCGCTAGGGGCAGATTCGCATAACGCGTGATATTAGCGATGCTTTCCAGTGTCACGCTATCCCTCTCTCAACTTATTGTAACAGCTACTATCAGTAAGTATTTTGCTTGCTGATAGTAGCTGTCCTTTTATAGATACATAGACCATCCAATAGAGGAGTTAGTTTTGGTATACTCTCTCCTTGTTACACATCCAATGTGTTTACTCCTCTATGCTAAAGTCTTTTAAATGGGTAGAATTCATATTCTCCAGTCACATCACTTCCGGTATAGAGCAGAGTATTATTCTTCTCAAATCGGTATAACTGTTTGTGGACACTTCTGCCAATTTTGCAGCCATCACCCATAAGTAGAATAAAGATTGCACTGTCTTTTGTGTAAAAGTAGTGCTTAATCTTTCTCCCGCTATCGCTAATATCGGAAAATATACATTCCCCATTTGCTTTATATTCAATAATGTAATCCCCATATAACTCTTGAGTCTCTGGGTTAAATGATCGCCATTTACCGATGAGGAGAGGATCTCTCTCTTGG
>NZ_KB904261.1 GCF_000379925.1 Porphyromonas levii DSM 23370
ATCGGGGGTTAGCTAAGACGCATGCACAAAATATACTTGAAGCCATTTGCTACAACATCAAAAGAGCTCCCCAGTTATACCTCAATACATTATTGCAAAATGAAGAAGCCTCTATAAGAGGAGCACTTGTTATGAGATAAGTACTAGAAATCCTCTGTAAAAGCTCATATTTAGAGCTTTTACAGAGGAGAATAATCAAAAAACAAGGCGATTTTTCAAGCTAGACAAGACGAAAATCTGAAAAAAGGTCAGTCAAAAACGTCTAAACTCGAATGTGCAACAGTCTCTACTATGCTCTACGTCTTTGTCGCGCTTGCCATAGGCTTGGCTATCTCTAGTATGGTCGAGAATCAGCAAGGTGCCGTCATCGTCTCAGGGTTCGGCATGATGATGCCTACCATCCTTCTCTCCGGCATGCTATTCCCCATTGCCAATATGCCGCTCATCTTGCAATGGATTACAGCCATAGTACCGGCGCGGTATTATATAGATGCCACCCGGAAAGTGATGATTCAGGGAGTCGGTATTGGCGTAGTATGGCCACAAGTGCTAGCGCTGGTAATCATTGCTACAGTCATGATTACTATAGCAATAGTCAAAATCAAACCCCGACTTAGATAGCCTATGGTACTACGTTTTCTACTAGAGAAAGAAGTAAAGCAACTCTTCCGCAATCCTATCCTCAGGGGTATGCTGGTGTTTTATACCCTTATTGTACTCTTTTTCTTTCCTTGGACCATCAATCAAGAACTAAAAGAGCTCAAGGTAACCATCGTCAATACCGATCAAGGGCAGTATGCACAGAGATTTATAGGGAAGCTCCAAGGCACCCCCACTATACAAATCCAAAACATCTACCCCGATTATCCCACTGCGCTAAAAGATATTGAGCGCCAAGAGTCCTTGGCGATTATAGTACTTCCAGAAGACTTCAGCCAAAGCCTAGAGAGAGACAAGGAGACAGAGGTGCAAGTACTCATCAATTCAGTAGATGGCAGCCAAGCGGGTCTCGGTCAGAGCTACCTCACTCGACTGATTCAAGAGTACTCTTCAGAACTACGTGTGTCAGACCCTCAGACGATAGAAATAAAACCGGTCTACAAGTACAATGGTACGCTTGACTATCAGTTCTTCATGCTCCCAGCACTCCTAGTCATAATGATAACCCTCTATAGTAGCATATTCCCCGCTATGAGTATCGTGGTGGAAAAAGAGCGTGGCACACTACAGCAAATCAATGTTACACCAGTGAAGCGTACCCTCTTTATCCTTGGCAAGATTATCCCCTTCTGGGTCATCTCAGTACTTGCGGTAGCCTTCAGTGTGCCTATCATTTATTGGGTATATGGGCTAGGCTTCCAAGGGAGCTTCCTCCTCTACCTATTTTCTACCCTACTCTTCAGTATCGGGCTCTCCTTTATGGGCGTAATTCTCTCCAATCTCTCCGAGACCATACAGCAGGCTATGTTCCTTACCCTCTTCTTTATCCTTATCTTCTTCCTCGTTAGCGGACTATTTACCCCAGTGAATGCCATGCCTCTTTGGGGGCAAGCGATAGCTTACGCCAACCCTCTTACCTACTTCATTCGTATCAATCGCATGATGTACCTCCGTGGGGCAGGCTTTATGGATATCTATCCCGACCTGATTGTCCTGGTCGGCTTTATCGCCCTCTTCAGCACAGTAGCCGTCCTCACCCACAACAAGCGTAGCAATTGATTTCCAATCTCTTTCTTTGCACCATACTAGGCGCATAACCGCCCTACGCTTTCTCCCCTGCACCTTCGCTCTACCCTACCCTGCCTTCCCTTTCTCTATAGAGCGCATGACCATTTAATATACGTAGTCGGGTCAAGCCAGGAGTAAACGAGTGTCAAAGCAATGGCATACGAGGTTCAACGGTAGTGGTAATCGCTGTCATCTGTAGAAAGATATCACTAACTTTGCAAGTACTTAGAGACTTTCCAATAAGACAGAACGAGATGGCAAAGAAGAGCAACAAAACCAACGTGGCACGGCTAATGGATGCCGCTAACATAGGATACGAACTCGTACCGTACAAGGTAGATGAGGAGGATCTATCTGCTATACACGTAGCCAATCAATTGGGAGAAGATATAGATCAGGTATTCAAGACCCTTGTGCTGAGAGGCAACAAGACAGGCATCCTTATCTGTGTCATCCCTGGCGATGCCGAAGTAGACCTCAAGAAAGCAGCACATATCTCAGGCAATAAGAGCGTGGAGATGATCCACCAAAAGGAATTACTCCCTCTTACGGGTTATATCCGAGGTGGGTGCTCACCCATAGGTATGAAGAAGGCATATCCCACCTATATCCATGAGACATGCCAGCTATTTGACCATATCTATGTGAGTGCAGGGGTGCGTGGTTTGCAGCTCAAGATAGCTTCCGGCGACCTTATCAACTACACTACCGCTACGGTGGGAGACCTCTGTTGCTAATCATTATTTTGGGTACCTTTGTAGAAAGTGACAACAACGTATAAAACAGAGATATGACACACGAACATCCAGAGAATAATAGCGATTACTTGGGTCTTAAGGTGAATAGTGGCGTAAGCGATGTACCGATAGTTAACCCTTACCTCAAACCTAGGAAGCGGAGGCTCCTCTCTGCCGATGAATATGTAGAGGGCATCCTTGCTGGCAATAGGGCTATGCTCTCTCAGGCGGTTACATTGGTAGAGAGCCGTCTGCCTGAGCACAGGGAGAAAGCCCAAGAGGTGATTGAGCGTTGCTTACCCTACTCTGGGCGTTCAGTACGTGTAGGTATTACGGGAGTACCTGGTGCCGGGAAGAGTACCTCGATAGATGCCTTCGGCATGCACGTGGTAAAGAGTGGGCACAAACTAGCAGTGCTCGCCATAGACCCTTCTAGCGAACGTTCCAAAGGCAGTATCCTAGGGGATAAGACCCGTATGGAGCGATTGGCAAAAGAGGAGGATGCATTTATTCGTCCTAGCCCATCGGCTGGATCCCTCGGAGGTGTGGCTCGGAAGACACGTGAGAGTATTATCCTCTGTGAGGCAGCAGGCTTCGATACCATTATAGTAGAGACCGTGGGTGTAGGGCAGTCCGAAACAGCGGTACACTCTATGGTAGACTTCTTCCTCCTCATCCAATTGGCAGGCACCGGAGATGAGCTTCAGGGCATTAAGCGTGGTATTATGGAGATGGCGGATGGCATCGTTATTAATAAGGCAGATGGAGACAATATCAAGGCAGCAGACCTTGCAGCTTCGCACTTCAAGAATGCGCTGCACCTCTTTCCACCTGCCGAGAGTGGTTGGACACCTGAGGTCAGGACTTACTCGGGCTTTTACGACCTAAGGATAGATGAGGTATGGGATATGATTGACCGCTTCATCGCATTTGTCAAGGACAATGGGTACTTCTATCGCCACCGCAACCAGCAATCTAAGTACTGGATGTACGAGAGTATCAATGAGACTCTTAGGAATACTTTCTACAACAACCCAGAGATTATCAAAGAACTACCGAAAGTGGAGCAGGCTATACTTGAGGATAAGATGAGTTCATTTGCCGCAGCGAATAAACTACTACAACTATTTTACAACGACTTGAGAGTAGAGGAATGAATAATAGGTCACTATATATGATTTGCGCCTTTGTTGCGCTGGTGTTATTGATACTGGAGCGGAGAGAAATCCGGTTCGTAGATATCATTGGGCATGTAGTACTATGCGGTGGAGCCATTTACTATGTGGTGCATCAGTACAAGCTCAAGAAGTCGGTGACCCTCTTGATGGCATTGATGGCTGCTTTAGGAATAGTTTACAACCCTATTTATCTGCCACATCTTCCCAATGTAGGATGGGTCATTGCCCATGTGGTAGCTATGGTACTCTTTTACCTAGTATCGCTTCGGACACCTATAGGAGAGGCTATCGGTAAACACCTTACTGAGAAATAACGGGCACCCAATAGATTAGGAAGAAAGTAGTACCTTTGTAGAGATACAAAGCAGAAAAAAGACTTACTGATTAGGATGAGACAAAGATGGACTAAAGTGATGCTGGTATGCGCTATAGTAATGATGGCGCTACCTGCGTGGGCGGAAGAGCGCGAAGTACTCCGCCTGAGAGAGGGGTGGAAGTTTACAAGGGAGGACAACCCATCATTTAAAGAAGTAAACTACGATGCTACGAAGTGGCAGAGTGTAGTAGTGCCTCATGACTGGGCAATATACGGTCCTTTCGACCCCGAAATAGACAAGCAGTTTCTTGCTATTTCTCAGGACGGACAGAAGACCCCTATCTACCACACCGCGCGTACCGGTGGGCTTCCTCACGTAGGTACTGGTTGGTACCGCAATAGTTTCCGTCTGCCTACTACGCACAAGGCGGGCGATAGAGTGGAAGTTAAGTTCGACGGGGCTATGAGTAATGCCCGTGTCTATGTCAATGGTAAGGAAGCCATCTTCTGGCCATACGGCTACAGCTCTTTCTATGTCGATGTCACAGACCTAATCGATACCTCAAAACCAGAGCAGACATTGGCAGTGCGCCTTGAGAATCCCGCCGAGACTTCGCGCTGGTATCCAGGAGCAGGTCTATACCGTAATGTATGGGTCACCTTTGCCTCAGGCGTAAAGGTAGCTGAATGGGGGCATCAGATTACGACTCCCAAGGTTCATAAGGACTGGGCACAGGTAAATATCAAGACAACAATAGAGAACACGCTGGGGGTATCTCCTAAGCAAATCTCCCTACGCACAGCCATCCTAGATGGAGTGCAAGAGGTAGCGGTGACGGAGAGTAATGGCAGTGCTCTTTTCGACAACACCTTGGAGCAGAATATAAAGCTCAATCACCCTAAGCTATGGGACCTAAAGCAGCCGAACCTATACACCGCCCGAACAGATGTATATGTGAATGGTGAGCAAGTAGATAGCTATAGTACTACCTTTGGCGTGCGTACTATCGAACTCATCCCCGACAAAGGCTTCTTCCTCAATGGCAGAATGGTGAAGTTTCAGGGCGTATGTCTGCACCACGACCTAGGTCCTCTCGGAGGTGCCACCAATAAGCGTGGATATGAGCGACAGATAATGAAGATGCAGGATATGGGAGTGAACGCAATCCGGACCTCCCACAATATGCCGGCGCCAGAGTTCATAGAGGCTGCCAATGAAATGGGTATTATGGTAATGGCGGAGAGCTTCGACGAGTGGCGTATCCCGAAGGTAGAGAATGGGTACCATCTCTACTTCGACGACTGGGCAGATAGAGACCTCACCAACCTTACCCGACAGTTCCGCAACGCCCCATCTATCGTGATGTGGAGTATTGGTAATGAAATCTATGAGCAAGGGGAAGAGGGTGGCAATAAGGTAGCTTACTACCTCCAGAATATCTTCCATAGAGAGGATCCTACTCGTCCGGTAACCGTAGGTATGAACGACCCCAATAACGCAGTGGCGAATAACTTCGCCTCCATAATGGATGTCGCAGGCTTCAACTACCACAATTGGCAGTACGAAGAGGCGTATAAGAAGCTTCCTCAGCGCTTGATCATGGGTGCGGAGACAACCTCTACAGTATCGAGCCGTGGGGTATACAAGTTCCCAGTGGAGCGCAAAGCTATGGCAACCTATGACGATCAGCAGTGCAGTAGCTACGATGTAGAGCACTGTGGTTGGAGCAACCTCCCCGAGGACGACTTTATGAACCACGAGGACTTCCACTATAATATAGGTGAATTTGTATGGACGGGTATTGACTACTTAGGTGAACCTACGCCTTACTATACCGAGTGGCCAAGCCATTCGTCTTACTTCGGAGCGGTAGACCTAGCGGGTATCGAGAAAGATCGCTTCTTCCTCTATCGCTCGCACTGGAATAAGGGCGAAGAGACGCTGCATGTCCTACCCCACTGGAACTGGCAAGGGAGAGAAGGCAAGGTAACCCCTATATTCGTCTACACCAACTACCCATCTGCCGAACTATTTATCAATGGTAAGAGCCAAGGCAAGCGCACGAAGGATCTTTCTATCTCTACCAAGACTGGTAGGGAAGGACTAGAACGCCAACCGCGCTATCGCCTGATGTGGATGGATACTACCTACGAACCAGGCGAAGTAAAGGTAGTTGCCTATGACAACGAAGGTAATATCGCTGCCACTAGGGTAGTGAAGACAACGGGGAAGCCCTATGCAGTGAAGCTGACTTTGGAGAATGACAACCTACATGCCGATGGTGAGGATATCGCTTACGTACGTGTACAAGTGGTAGATAAAGACGGTAACGTAGTACCTACAGCTACCAATGAAATCACCTTCAAGGCTACAGGCGCTGGGGCATTTCATGCTGCAGCAAATGGCGATGCTACTTGTATTGTACCATTCCAGAGTACTAAGCAACCAGCATTTAGCGGTCAGCTGACTGCCATAGTGCGCTCGTCTAAGAAGGCAGGGACGATTACGCTAACGGCTACCAGCCACGGTCTGAAGTCCGATACGACTAAGATTACAACCATAAAGTAAACCGTGGAAACATCTACTAACCACAAAGCCAAAGTACAGGCGTATCAGGTCAGTCTTTGGGTGAATACAATCCTACCACCACTCAAGTTGGTGGTAGGATTTCTAGGCAATAGTGCCGCCCTTATCGCTGACGGTATCAATTCGCTCACCGATATTATTTCCAACCTCGTGGTGTATTTGCTACTAAGGGTTTCGGGGAAGCCTCAGGACGAAAACCACGCCTATGGGCATGGCAAGTACGAGACGGTGGCATCCTTTGCCCTAGGGGCAGCGATGATTGTGGCAGGTATCCTCATCATTGTAGACTCGGGTAAGACTATTGGCGATTACTTCAGTGAGGGCATACTCCCCAAGCAGCCAGCGTACATTGTGTTGGCGGTAGCAATCTTTGCTATGGTGCTCAAGGAATGGGCTTATCGCTATACCCTAAAGAAAGCCAAGGAGACCCGTAGTGAAGTGCTCCATGCCGAGGCAATGGATCATAGGAGCGATGTATTCACCTCTCTTGCGGTGCTTATCGGAGCTGGCTCCTCTATCCTCTTCGGTGGTGTAGCGCAGCTGATGGAGCCTATTGCCGCTATCGTGGTGGCAGGGTTTGTAATGCGTATGGGCTTGGAGGTCACACTGCCATCGCTGGCAAAGCTAACCGAAGCGAGCCTGCCCAAGGAGACCGAAGCAGAGATTATAGAAATAGCGAAGAGTGTAGAGGGCATTACCGACCCGCATAACCTCCGTACACGTATGACGGGGAGCGACACCGTAGCTATAGAACTAGATGTAAGAGTAGATGGACATACCTCTCTCTACGAGGCGCACGACCTCTCCATACTGCTGGAGGAGAAACTAGCAGAACGATTTGGAGAGGGCACTCATATTATTATCCATGTGGAACCTACGTTACCCTATATACACAAGATAGGAGGGTACAAGGAGAATGACGGTGGTATTACCCAATAGAATTATAGCTAACCGACTAGAGGCAGGGATAGATGAAGTAGGAAGAGGATGCCTAGCAGGACCAGTAGTAGCGGCTGCGGTAATCCTCCCTACAGACTGCGCTATAGAAGGGCTACACGACTCTAAGAAGCTAAGTGCGAAGAACCGTGAGGCGCTCTCGGTATTAATAAAAGAGCAAGCCATAGCTTATGCTATAGCGGAAGTGCCTGCCCCAGAGATTGATCGGCTCAATATCCTACATGCCACCTATAGAGCTATGAACCAAGCCGTAGCCAACCTATCTGTGGTACCCGAACATTTACTTATCGATGGCAATAGATTTAAGGGCGAACATGCTATCCCTTACGATACTATCGTTAAGGGAGACGACACGGTAGCGAGCATAGCTGCGGCGTCTATCCTAGCCAAGACCTATCGTGACCATCTAATGCAGCAATATGCATTAGAGTATCCAGGCTACGACTGGGAACACAATGTGGGATACGGCACACCCAAACACCTTGAGGGCATTCGCGCTCTTGGGCTCACGCCTCTACACCGTCGCTCCTTCGCTCCTTGCCAACTTACCTTATTTGATTAAAAAAATGAATTCATCGAATCATGTCAAAGGCTATATTGCCGCACTGCTATCCGCCAATACCTTTGGGTTAATCCCACTATTTAGTGTCCCCCTGATACGAGAGGGGATGAGTACGGCGAGTATCCTTGTCTATCGTTTTGCCTTAGCCGCAATCATCGTTGCCCTAATCATGGTGGTCAGAGGTATTTCCTTTAAGGAATCTGGGAAGCACCTAAGGCTCATTTTTACACTGAGTATCCTCAACTTTCTATGCGCTTACTTCCTACTCAATGGCTATAGAGCCATGCCCTCGGGAGTAGCTACGGTGATTCACTTCCTCTACCCTATCATGGTAGCACTCCTTATGCTAATATTCTTTGGACAAAAGCTCAATAGAGGGAGTATGTTAGCACTAGTCTTAGGATTTATCGGTGTGGTTTTTCTCTCTGGAATTATGGGAGAAAGTGGTTTTCAGATTGCCTTAGTGGACATCGGACTAGTTGCCTTTAGTGGTTTCTGCTATGCGGTTTATATCGTTATGATTAATCGGAGTAGAGCTGACCAGATTCCTATGTGGCGCCTCACATTCTACCTCATGGTCTTCTCCACCATATTTTTTGGGCTTGTCGCACTGGGCAAACAAGAACTACAATTGCCACAGACACCATCAGCTTGGGGCTTGCTCGCGCTGCTAGGTATTGTTCCAACGATTATCTCTAATATCTTACTGATTACTGCTATCCCTCGAATAGGCTCTACAGCCACCTCTATCATGGGAGTACTAGAACCTGTCACGGCTGTACTCGTAGGCGTACTTATCCTAGGCGAGAGCCTTTCTTTTTCTACTACCATTGGCATTGGCATCATACTAATAGCCGTTGCCCTCCAGATAACCAGCTCTAAATCCCAACTCCCCAGTTAGCGATTACGCCTTTATCCCTCACACAATCATCCTCAGTAGAGATGATTTAGGGCGTAGGCATTTGGCTGTGTAGGGGAAAAAGACTACTTTTGTGGAGTAATCATAGAATATATTTCAACCTATATTTAAGGAAATAACAATATGAAGAGAGACGAAAAGATTTTTAGCCTAATCGCCGAGGAGAGGGCACGCCAGACTAAGGGACTAGAGCTGATTGCATCTGAGAACTTTGTGAGTGATCAGGTGATGGAGGCTATGGGAAGCATCATGACCAACAAGTACGCAGAGGGCTATCCTGGTAAGCGCTACTATGGTGGTTGCGAAGTAGTAGATAAGTCTGAACAACTAGCTATCGACAGACTAAAGGATATTTATGGTGCTGAGTGGGCAAATGTACAGCCTCACTCTGGAGCACAGGCAAATAACCCTATCTACCTGACTTGTCTTAAGCCTGGCGATACCTTTATGGGACTCAACCTTGCACACGGAGGTCACCTCACCCATGGCTCACTAGTCAATAGCTCAGGTATCATCTATAATCCTATTGCTTACAATGTAAAGGAGAGCGATGGTACAGTGGACTACGATGAGATGGAGAAGCTCGCTCGTGAGCATAAACCAAAGCTAATCGTAGCTGGTGGTTCGGCTTACTCTCGTGAGTGGGACTATGAGCGCATGCGTGCTCTTGCAGATGAGATTGGCGCTATCCTATGGGTAGATATGGCGCACCCTGCTGGTCTTATCGCTGCTGGTCTGCTCAAGAACCCGGTAAAGTATGCACACGTAGTAACCTCTACCACTCATAAGACCCTCCGTGGTCCACGTGGAGGTATTATCCTCGTAGGTAAGGACTTCGAGAACCCATGGGGTAAGAAGACACCTAAGGGCGTAACCCGCACTTTCACCTCTCTACTCGACTCCGCGGTATTCCCAGGACTACAGGGTGGACCGCTAGAGCATATCATCGCTGCTAAGGCAGTTGCCTTTGGTGAGGCACAGCAGCCAGAGTTCAAGACCTACCAGCAGCAGGTACTCAAGAATGCGAGCGCAATGGCTCAGACATTCGTAGACCTAGGCTACAAGGTTATCTCCGATGGCACCGACAACCACCTGATGCTTGTAGACCTTCGCAAGAAGTTCCCAGAGCTCACTGGTCGTGTAGCTGAGACCGTACTAGGTGAGGCAGATATCACTATCAATAAGAACATGGTACCATTCGACGACCGCTCTGCATTCCAGACCAGCGGTATCCGTGTAGGTTCACCAGCTCTCACTACTCGTGGTCTCAAGGAAGATGAGGCTCGTGAAGTAGTAAGGAAGATAGACCGTGTACTCTCCAACCCAACCGACGAGGCTGTAATCAAGGCAGTTCGTGGTGAGGTAAATGAGATGATGGGACACCGTCCTCTATTCGACTGGTAATTCTGAAATAGACAGATAAGGAAGTGGCTATGCGGACAACCGACATTCGGAATCCGCATAGCCACTTCGCTTTATTGAGTAAATAAATTGGTATCTTTGTACTCAGTGGGAAGGAGGATATTAAGATTGATATAGTTATGGCTCCATCTGAAGTTTTTTGGAAAGGCATGAAGAAAGGACTGCTACTACTCATGGTGATTGGAATAGTAGCGGCGGTGGTATTCTTTGTATTTATACCAGGTAATAAAGGTCTATTTCTAGGCACTGGCACACTGATATTGGTACTCAATCTAGGGTTAATGTTCATCTTCACCAATGCCAATAGTAAGAAACATCCTGGTGCGAAAGGAAAGAGGGAGTCGAAAGCATTTGATTTCCGTAAAGATAGATAAGTAAACGAACTAAACATATAGACGTAAGAAAGAGAGATGAGAACAATCAGTCCATTGCAACAGGCTCGCGCTAAGTACGAGCCTAAACTCCCACAAGCTCTTCGTGGGCACGTGAAGGCAGTCGCTGGCGAGGCGACACAGTCTGTCGATAATCAGGAAGATATCAAGAAACTATTCCCAAATACTTACGGTCTACCCGTGATTCGTTTCGAGGAAAGCAATACTCCAGTGGCTTCAGAGGCATTCAATGTAGGTGTAATCCTATCTGGTGGTCAGGCTCCTGGCGGACACAATGTGATTGCTGGTATCTTCGACGGCATCAAGAGAATACACAAGGATAGCCGCCTATTTGGCTTCTTGATGGGTCCTGCCGGTCTGATCAATCACAAGTATATGGAGATTACGCCTGAGCTTATGGACGAGTACCGCAACACAGGAGGCTTCGATATCATCGGTTCAGGTCGCGACAAGCTGGAGAATAAAGAGCAGTTCGACAAGGGTTTAATCATCCTACGCGAGCTAGGGATCAAAGCAGTAGTCATCATCGGTGGTGACGACTCCAACACCAATGCTTGTGTACTTGCAGAGTACTACAAGTCTATCAATGCAGGCGTTCAGGTCATCGGTTGCCCCAAGACCATCGATGGAGACCTCAAGAATGAGCAGATCGAGACCTCTTTTGGTTTTGACACCGCTACTAAGGTCTACTCTGAGGTGATAGGTAATATCCAGCGCGATGCCAATTCCGCTCGCAAGTACTGGCACTTCATCAAGCTAATGGGGCGATCAGCATCGCACATCGCACTAGAGTGCGCGCTCCAGACTCAGCCCAACGTATGTATCATTTCGGAAGAGGTTGAAGCTAAAGAGCAGAGCCTCGATGACATTGTCACCTACATCGCTCAGGTAGTAGCCGATCGTGCTGCCGATGGTAGTAACTTCGGTACCGTACTCATCCCTGAGGGACTTATTGAGTTTATTCCAGCTATGAATAAGCTAATAGCTGAACTCAATGACCTCCTAGCACACGAGGCAGAGACATTTAGCAAACTAGACAAAGACGCTCAACTCAACTTCGTAATAGAGAAGCTCTCTAAGGAGAATAGCGAAGTATTCGAGTCGCTTCCAGAGGATGTCGCTCGTCAGCTCACCCTCGACCGCGACCCACACGGCAATGTACAGGTATCGCTTATCGAGACAGAGAAACTCCTTGCCGAGATGGTAAAGAATAAGCTCGCCGTATGGAAAAAGGAGGGTAAGTACACTGGCAAGTTCGGCTTCCAGCGTCACTTCTTCGGCTATGAGGGCAGATGCGCAGCGCCTTCCAACTTCGATGCCGACTACTGCTATAGCTTGGGCTACAACGCAGCCGAACTCATCGCATCGGGTGTTACTGGCTATATGAGCTCTATCCGCAATACCACTCGCCCAGCTGCGGAATGGGTAGCTGGTGGTATCCCTATCACCATGATGATGAATATGGAGCGCCGCCATGGCAAGATGAAGCCTGTGATTCGCAAAGCTCTTGTAGAGCTCGATGGCAAACCATTCAAGACCTTCGCCCAGTATCGAGACAAGTGGGCGCGTGAGACCTGCTTCGTTTACCCAGGTCCTATCCAATATTTTGGCCCAAGCGAAGTTTGTGACCAACCCACACAGACACTCCAACTTGAGCAGGAGTAATTAATGTAACTAAGAGACAACAATAAAAGGGAGCATCGGAGTACATAAGTAGTATTCCCATGTTCCCTTTTTATTTTTACCTATAATAATATGAATTTATCCATACGAAAGACCTTCATACTCGTCGCAGTATTGCTTTGCACTCTGCCAGCTTTGGCGCAGAAAAATAAGCTTTGGTACGATGAGCCAGCTGAGCAGTGGGAGGAGACCTTACCCTTGGGAAATGGTCGTTTGGGGATGATGCCTGGCGGAGATATTAAGGGCGAAAGACTTATTCTCAACGACATCAGTATGTGGAGCGGGAGTCCCGACTCTACACAATGGAGAGATGGTGCAGCTACCTATCTACCCGAGATTCGCCAAGAGCTCCTCAAAGGCAATAACAAAAGAGCTCAAGAACTCGTATACGAGCACTTTATAAGTGGCGGACAGGGAAGTGCCCTTGGCAATGGCAATAGCGCACCCTATGGTAGTTTCCAGATGCTGGGATGGCTTGAGCTACTCTACAATATGCCCAATATGGAGATAAAGGATTACCGACGAGAGCTGGATCTAAGCACCGCCATTGCTACTACCACTTTCAAAATAGGTGGAGTAGAGATGAAGCGCGAATATATCGCAAGCCATGGCGAGGAAGATGTCCTGATGATACGCTTGTCATCCAGTCAGCCAAGAATGATTTCGCTAAGCGCAAGGATTTGGAGGACTGGTACCAATGAGGTAGGCATCGGAGGCAATCGAATGGTGATGAATGGCCAGCTCCCCGACGGATGGGGTACAGACAAGGGGGTAAAATACTCTACCGATGTCCGATTTTATCCTATCGGTGGCTCCATGTACCACCAAAATGGTCGAATGGTTATCTCAGGAGCTGATGAAGTATTGATACTGATTGGCAATTCAACGACACTTCTCCCTGGCTCCAGTAAGTTAGCATTCAAGCCTTGGGATCAACTTCTCGAAAACCATTTGAAAGCTTATAAAGAGAAATTCGACCGAGTATCTCTCGATTTGGGAGAAGACCCAGTAATGCCAACAGATGAGCGTCTGAGGAAGTTTCAGAAAGAAGATGATCCTTCCTTTGCTGCTCTATACTACAACTTCGGACGCTACTTGATGATAGCAGGCTCTCGCCCAGGAAGTTTACCCCTCAATCTCCAAGGTCTTTGGGCGAATAGTACACAAGCTCCTTGGAATGGCGACTACCATCTCAATATCAACCTTCAGATGAACTATTGGGCTACCGAAGTAGCTGGTCTACACGAATATGTAGACCCCTTAGTTCAGCTTGCACTCTCACTCGTAGATAGTGGCACTAAGACAGCCAAGACCTACTATGGTGCGGAGGGCTGGGTAGCACACATGATGACTAATCCTTGGGGCTTCACCGCACCAGGCGAACAGGCATCATGGGGGGCAACTAATACTGGTGGTGCTTGGCTCATGCAACATGTGTGGGACCATTACGCCTTTACCCAAGACACTGCGTTCCTCCAAAGCTGTTATCCTATGCTCGAGGGGTCAGCAAAGTTTTTCCTCAGTTCACTTATTGAGGAGCCTAAGCACGGCTGGCTGGTCACTGCACCAAGCTCCAGTCCAGAGAATGGCTTTAGGATGAAAGGGGATAACACACCACTTTATATCTGTATGGGGCCAACAATGGCCAATCAGCTCGTGCGCGAATTGCTCACGAACCTCCTCTCTGCTGCAAAGGTGCTTGACATCGAAAACGAATGGACTTCCAAAGCGCGTGCCGTACTTCCTCGGTTAGCACCACATCAAGTAAGTCCTAAAGGTTATTTGCAGGAATGGCTGGAGGATTACGAAGAGATAGAGCCACAGCACCGACATGTGTCGCATCTTTATGGGCTATATCCTGGCAATCAGATTTCTACCCACACCACTCCCGAACTAGCGGAGGCGGCAAAGGCTACCCTCAATCGACGTGGCGATGCTGGCACTGGATGGTCAAGAGCATGGAAAATCAACTTTTGGGCAAGACTAAAGGATGGCGAGCGTTCGCTCAAGCTTCTCAAGAGTCTACTCGAACCAGCCATAAAGGGTGGTGGTACCTACGACAATCTCTTCTGTGCCCACCCTCCGTTCCAGATTGATGGTAACTTTGGTGGTACAGCTGCAATAGCCGAAATGCTAATCCAGAGCCAAGATGGATATGTAGAGCTACTCCCTGCCCTACCTAAGGCCTGGAAAAATGGTAGCTTCCGTGGACTAAAGGTGCGTGGCGGAGCTTGTGTAGATCTCACTTGGAAGGAAGGGATGCCTGCTCAGGTAACCCTTTATACACCTCTTGAAGAGACCACTATTCAACTTATGGATCCTTCAAATAAGAGCATAGAGAGCTTCACCCTACACAAGGGCAAACCTATCACCTTCGACTTCTTCTACTATATGCCAGTATCACACTAAGGCTCTACAACATACACCAAAGAAATAGCCACGGCATCCATCTGATACCGTGGCTATTTTAATTTATTCGATGAAGTGAATTAGATCACGCCTTGCTCTAGCATTGCCTGAGCTACCTTCATGAAGCCTGCAATGTTTGCACCCTTTACGTAGTCTACACTACCATCAGGCTGTGTACCATACTTCACGCACTGCTCGTGGATCTTCTCCATAATCCAGTGGAGCTTCTCATTGACCTCCTCAGCTGGCCAGTTGAGGTGAGCAGCATTCTGAGTCATCTCGAGACCAGAAGTAGCTACACCACCAGCATTCACAGCCTTACCAGGAGCGAAGAGCATACCACTATTCTGGAAGAAGTGGATAGCCTCAGGAGTACAACCCATGTTAGATACCTCGCAGCAGCACCAGCAACCATTAGCCTTTAGCTCCTTAGCATCATCGCCATTAAGCTCATTTTGGAAAGCACATGGAAGAGCGATATCGCAAGGTACGCTCCAAGCCTTCTTACCAGGAGTAAACTTAGTAGCCTCTGGGAACTTATCTGCCATATCCTGTACCTTATTGCGGTTTGAGCTACGCATTACAGGCATATAGTCGATCATCTCCTTGGTGATACCGTTAGGAATTTCGCACACGCCATCAGGACCAGAGATAGCAACTACCTTACCACCTAGCTCAGTAGCCTTCATAGCAGCACCCCAAGCTACATTACCGAAACCTGAAACAGCTACCTTCTTACCCTTGATATCCTTGCCAGCCTTAGCTAGTAGGTGCTCAGTGAAGTAAAGTGCACCGAAACCAGTAGCCTCTGGACGGAACTCAGAACCACCCCAAGTCATACCTTTACCCGTGAGGACACCAGTGTGATACTGACGAGTAAGCTTCTGGTACATACCATTCATAAAACCAATCTCACGTGAACCTACACCTACGTCACCTGCAGGGATATCCTGATCTGGACCAATACAGTTTACAAGCTCAAGCATAAACGCTTGGCAGAAACGCATAATCTCGGCCTCAGACTTACCTACTGGGTCGAAGTCTGAACCTCCCTTACCACCACCCATTGGCAATGTAGTAAGTGCATTCTTGAAAGTCTGCTCGAAACCTAGGAACTTAAGCATTGAAGGAGTCACTGCTTTGTGGAAGCGCAAACCACCCTTGTATGGGCCAATGGCAGAGTTAAACTGCACGCGATAGCCAATGTTGGTCTGTACATCACCCTTATCATCTACCCAGTTCACACGAAAAGTAAAGATACGATCAGGCTCTACCATGCGCTCCACGATCTTGTTCTTCTCGTACTCAGGATGCTGGTTGTATAGTTCCTCGATAGACTCGAGCACTTCCTGCACTGCCTGAATGAACTCTGATTCACCTGGGTGCTTAGCTTCCAAGTTCTTGATAATCTCAGCTGTCTTCATAAAATAGTAATTTATAGATTATTAATCCGTTTGTATATCCATTTTTATGCTGAAGCATGGCAAAATGCTCCGACCGCACAAATGTAGCCATTTTAGTTCAATATTGGTACTAAATGTAGAAAACCATGCTATATAACAATAGTTTAGCACATACAATAAAAAACTAACAATGGTGACCTATCGTAATCTGCTAAGACATAGATTGCATACCCCATTGCTGTATAGGCGTCAAACGATAGACCTAGAGACCCTGCACCCAAATCTTATCAGGCATGACCATTTAATATATACTAATTGAGCAATTTAATATATACTAATCACCCGATTTAATATATACTAATCACCACAATTAGTATATATTAAACAATCATTCCTTCTACAGAAAGCGGTCAAGGGATATACCGTTACGGATCACGCTTGATAGCTAAAAGGAGAATAATCGTTACCTATCCCCTATTCATAGTCCCTGAGTTATACATGACAATTTACATTTCCCCTCTACTCCTTACATTTTTGGGATCTTTGCACACCAAAAGATAACAAAGAGATTAGATGCAAAACATTAGGAATGTCGCAATTACAGCGTACGTAGACCACGGTAAGACTTCGCTCGTGGATCGTATGCTACAAGCTGGGAAGTTATTTAGAGAGGAGGGTGCTGAACTCACACAGGAGCTCGCATACAAGTAAAGTGAATATGAGAAAAGAAGCGCACTTACCCACCTTTGTGGCGAATCGGGAACATTCAGAAAGAGGAAATAGTGTTATAATAGCCCTATACTAGTTACGATATTTAGATAGAGAAAGTTTTGTCATATAAAAAAAATATACATACATTTGCAACAAGGGTATTACTACTCATTTTAACTTATTAGTATGGAAGATTATGGAAAAGAGAAAAGCTAAACTGGGGTTCCTCGCTCCTCTTCTTACTGTTGTACTGTTCTTCAGTGCTTATGCTCTAGCTCACGCTAAACAAGATGCCAATGTAGTTACCTCTTGTGGCAAAGTTATAATGACAGTCTCCGAAGAGGACTCGGATATGTCCGAAAAAGAATACGACCAGTATTTAAGGGATATAAACGAGTGGCAGTGTGGTAACCGGAATCGCCCGAATGTTTACTAAACCTCGCTATTAAATTGTGCTGGTCTGTAATGGATTTATTCACTATATACCAGCATGTTACTTTAACTAATTATTTTCACATGAAAGCATCATCAAGTATTTGCTTATTGGTTGCACTCCTTATAGCTACCACTTTTACCTCTTCCTATGCACAAGATTTGTCCAAAGTGCTTACCCTGAAGTCCGAAAAAATCGGAGACGCGACACTCGAGGTAGTGTATCGGTATACTATTTACGACCCTGTATTAGAAAAATCTCGAGAGGGTCATGATATCGTACAAGTAGGTGCGAAAATAGATTTATACTATGATTATGGGTGCTATCAAGAACAACACCAGCTCTCCAAGCAAGACTGGAAGGTAACGAAATTGGAGTGGAACCAGATGTACGATGAATATGGTATTCAGTCAAGAGTCTATTGGCTGATAATAGACAAAGAGCAGGAGGAACTCACTGAGAGAGATTCTAGGGCAGGTACTTCGTGCTATTACGAAGAAAAGATTCCGAGGATTGCTTGGCGACTGATCCCGACAGAGACGAAGGAAATACTTGGGCACAAGTGTACCAAGGCCATTGCTGATTTTAGAGGTCGTGAGTGGCAAGTATGGTTTGCAAGCGACATGGATAGGAGCGGTGGTCCATGGAAACTAAGAGGACTTCCTGGATTTATCCTAGCGGCCGAAACAAGTGATGGAGAGTATAAATACGAAGCAGTCACCATTAGGACCTCCAAGGGGGTTCCCATGTATGTCAGTCCACAAAGCAAGAACACATTCAAAACCAATAGACAACAATTCAATATCCAGATGGCTCGTGGGGCTTGGCAATTCTCTGAGACGATAGTGGCTCGCGGGTTACCGGTGACCTCTTCAGGAAGTAGCAGAGCGAGATTATTTTATAACCCTAGGGAACTTGATTGGATAGACGAATACAATAAGCAATTCAAAAAGTAATTAGCCCCTATCTATCTCGGATGAAAGTGCTATTTGTGTTTGTATTGTTCTTGTCAATCCCTCTATTCTCCTATGGACAAGTAAATGGAAGGATTTCGGACAAAAAAGGTGCTCCCATACAAGGTGCAGTCTTGACACTTAGTCATGAAGTAGTCCCTGATTCGTTACTTCTGATAGGCTACTCCATAAGTAAAGGCGATGGCTCGTTTAGGATCGACTACACAGCACCCACCGAGACTGTCTCCAAACATAAGACGTTCTGGCTAGAGGCACGTCTAATGGGATTTCGTCCGCAAAAGAGAAGGGTACATCTGGGACAAGAAATAGCTATAACCCTTGAGGAGGATGTTATCCTCCTCAAAGAGGTAACTGTCATGGGAGAGCCTGTAAGGAGATCCAACGACACGATTACTTATGTCGTAGATCTCCTGAAACGTCAAAGCGACAAGACTCTTGAAGAAGTACTTAGGCGCTTGCCAGGCGTATCTGTAGGACCAATGGGGGAAATATCTGTGCATGGTAAGCCTATCAATAAGTTCTATATTGAGGGCTTAGACATGCTGGGAAGTGATTATAACCTGGTCACCCAAAACGTACACCCCAAAGATATAGCGTCTGTCCAAATCCTCTCCGATCATCAGCCAATAAAACTACTGAAGGATATAGAGTTATCTGATGCTTCCGCCATCAATATCAAACTAAAAGAAAAAAGCAAGTTACGCCCTGTGGGTAAAGGATATTTAGCTGGGGGTTATGATCGTCGCCCAATTTATGATGCCCTCCTATTCACCTTGCTCGTACGGCAAAGCCGTCAACACCTCGTTACTTTAGAGAGCAATGCCATAGGGAAGCTCAATCCATCAAGGCAAAACATACAAGTACGAAGTAATACTCAATTTATAGCCAATAGCTTTATACCATCTGGATTACTTGAGAGTCAGCCAGTAGGCATTCCAAGCATCCCGATGGGGCACTATCGGGACAATTACTCTGCGGGAGCGACAGCTCACTCTCTCTTCAAACTCACTGATGACAGTCGACTAGCGCCACAATTAAGCTACAGTTATGACACAGATAACTATACGATACAGCGCAAGACAATCACATCTGGATTGGGTGCCACTCCTATT
Organism: Porphyromonas levii DSM 23370; assembly: GCF_000379925.1. GTDB lineage: Bacteria > Bacteroidota > Bacteroidia > Bacteroidales > Porphyromonadaceae > Porphyromonas_A > Porphyromonas_A levii. Next base: position 19,524 of record NZ_KB904261.1, read on the forward strand.
ACCATTGAGGAGGGAAGCAATCAAACCAATAGCAAGCATACGCTCCAATCATCTATTGATTATGAACTCAACAAAGACAACGTCTATATCAATAACACTGCGATTGGTTTTGCCACGTTGGGGCAATCTCAAATAGGGCTAAAGGGAGGGAATATTTCGGAGCAAAGAAATAGCCTTAGGGAGTATCAGCTACTAAATAACTTTAGCTATATGCATCGTAGCACGCTCATTCGGCGCGTGGAGGCACTACTTTCTTGGCATCATGCTCCTACACACCACTTGACACTCATCGACAGATCGCAAGGGACAACAAGGCAAATAGCGGAGGGGAGTCAGCTATTCGGAGGGCTTTCTTACAATATAGACAAGCAACTATTTGGGTTTCTCGACAGCTCTCTTGGAGTAGCAGTTTCGGCAGAAAGCAATAGTATAAGGACAGCAAACACTACGAGTACTCATCGAAATACCATACGCTCTACCCACCTGAAAGCATCAATAAACCCAGGAATTAAGTACCAAAAAGAGAGCTGGATACTATCAGCCACACTTCCACTAAGCATGCAGCTATTTCATATGAGAGATTTAGAGGACTCTTCCTCTAAGTTCATAAAACTATTCATCCCAGAATACGCCCTATATGCTCGATTTACACCCAATGCTTACTGGACCTTTACGCTACAAAACCGACATGGGCATAGCTTTGGCAATGCAGGAGACTACCTTTTACACCCCATACAAAGAGATTTCAGAGAAATTATTATTGTAGGGAGTGGATTATTCAGGCATAACCAAACTAATAGTACTAGCTTTTCTACGAAGTTCAATGACCCTATCAATGGGTACTACATTACGAGCCTAACCAACTACATGAAACACTGGTACAACTCCTCGAATAACACAGACATAGGGGTACAACACTCTACGACAGAGGTGGTCACGCACCAAAGAGAAACTAATCGACTCAATCAATCACTACAGCTAGGAAAGGTGTTTTTCCAGATTAGGACTTCTTTCAGCCTAAATATAGATTACACTTATATGGACAATCGAATCTACAGGACAGGCAAACCTATCGACATCAAAAACCACCTGATAAGCGCCAAAGCAAATATTTCAACCAGCCTATTTAGAGATGTATTGGCCTCAGATATTGAAGCTGTTTACTTCCGACAGACATCAAGCCAACAGATAAATACTGGCTTAAGCAGCACCTCCTCAATAGACCTCTGTAAGCTCTCGGCCAAGGTCAGAGTATATTTTTCCAAGGTCTTCTCCATCTTCGGAGTATACAACGGAGTATGGGAAAAAGGTATCACTCAAGACAACTACAAGCCTTACCATCACAGCTCAATAGGTGCAGAGTACCAAGGTACTGGCTGGGAACTAGAGCTACTCCTATCAAATCTTGCCAACCAAAAGGAGTATATCGATACGAGCTACAGAGGGCTGGATTATTACGAAACAAATACCCTACTACGACCTCGGCAGTTGCTTTTGCGTTGGACATATCGTTACTAACCCTTTGTTCACCAATCACCATTCATTTTTGGTATCTTTGCCGAACAAAAGATAACAAAGGAGATTAGATGCAAAACATTAGGAATGTCGCAATTATAGCGCACGTGGATCACGGCAAGACTTCGCTCGTGGATCGTATGCTACAGGCTGGGAAGCTATTTAGAGAGGAGAGTGCAGCACTCACGCAAGTACTGGATAATAATGACTTGGAGCGAGAGCGAGGTATCACGATCCTTTCCAAGAATGTCTCCATTCAGTACAAGGACTACAAGATAAATATAATCGATACCCCAGGGCACGCCGACTTCGGAGGCGAAGTGGAGCGCGTGCTCAACATGGCTGATGGTTGTCTCCTCATCGTAGATGCTTTTGAGGGACCAATGCCTCAGACTCGTTTTGTGCTCTCTAAGGCGATCGAGATGGGGCTGAAGCCGATAGTCGTTATCAATAAAGTAGATAAGGAGAACTGCCGTCCCGATGAGGTGCAAGAGATGGTCTTCGACCTAATGTACAACCTCGATGCTTCAGAGGATCAGCTCGACTTCCCTACGTTCTACGGCTCAGCCAAACAAGGCTGGATGTCGGACGACTGGAAGAAACCTACCGAGGATATCCATGCCCTACTTGATGCTATCATAGAGTACATCCCTGCACCTCCTATGCTTGAGGGTGATAGCCAGATGCTCATCACCTCGCTAGACTTCTCTAGCTACCTAGGGCGTATCGCTGTGGGGCGTATTCACCGTGGGGCTCTAAGGGAGGGGCAGAATATCGTGCTGATGAAGCGGGATGGTTCGCAGCAGACTTCCAAAATCAAGGAGCTTAATATATTCGAAGGACTAGGTCGCCGCAAGGTAGAACAGGTAGAGTGTGGAGATATCTGCGCAGTGGTGGGGCTGGAGAACTTCGAGATTGGGGAGACAATCTGCGATGTCAATACCCCCGAAGCTCTGCCTACTATCGCTATCGATGAGCCTACGATGAGTATGAGGTTTATGATCAACAACTCTCCTTTCTTCGGCAAGGAGGGTAAGTTTGTCACCTCTCGCCATATCTATGACCGCCTACAGAGAGAGTTAGACAAGAACCTTGCGCTGCGTGTAGAGGAGACCGATAGCGCCGATAGCTGGATTGTCTTCGGGCGCGGTGTGCTACACCTATCTATATTAATAGAGACGATGCGCCGTGAAGGCTACGAGCTACAGGTAGGACAACCACAAGTTATCATCAAGGAGATCGATGGGGTGAAGCATGAGCCTATAGAGGAGCTATCAGTGAATCTTCCTGAGGAGTCGGCTAGTAAGATTATCGACCTCGTTACCCGCAGGAGGGGCGAGATGATCGAGATGGAGCAGAAAAACGACCGTACCTTCCTTAAGTTCCGCATACCTTCTCGCGGTATCATTGGGCTGAATAATCAGGTGCTCACAGCATCGAGCGGTGAGGCGATTATGGCGCACCGTTTCCTCGACTTCGAGCCTTGGAAAGGCGAGATAGAGACCCGCAACAATGGTTCAATCATTGCGCTAGAGAGCGGTACGGCCTACGCCTATGCGCTCAATAACCTCCAGAGCCGTGGTAGATTCTTCATTGAGCCACAGGAGGAGGTATATGCTGGGCAGGTAGTAGGTGAGAATACCCGTGACGAAGACCTTGGGGTGAATGTCTGCAAATCCAAGAAGCTCACCAATATGCGTGCTTCTGGGTCAGACGACAAGGTACAGCTTGCGCCACCTATCCGCTTCTCCCTCGAGGACGCTCTCGAGTATATCAAGGAGGACGAGCTGGTGGAGGTAACCCCTAAGTCTATGCGTATGCGTAAGATAATCCTAGACGAGACAGCTCGTAAGCGGGAAAATAGGAAATCATAAATATATGGTGCTGGTAGCCATAGTTACGTACAATGGGCTGGAGTGGATAGATCGTCTGCTCCAGCCCTTTGTGCTTGATAGCGACGGACTAGAGATAGTAGTGGTAGACAATGCCTCTACCGATGGCACTCCCGATGCTATCAGCGAGCGCTACCCTTTTGTACGGGTCATCAGGAGACGTACTAATCTGGGGTTTGGCGCAGCCAATAACCTACTTATAGATGAAGTCTTAACCAAAGAATACCGTGGTATCTACCTCCTCAATCAGGACGCCTCGATAGAGGCAAGTGCGATACGAGAGCTTGCCGACTACGCTGATTACCATAAAGAGATTGGCATACTCTCGCCCAAGCATCTCAACGAATCAGGAGAAGTAGAGCAGGGATTTGCCAATTACCTGCCAACTATTGAGGCGACTGGCTTTACCCAAGTAGCATTCATCAATGCGGCACACTGGTACCTTCCTTATCGTACCTTACTGAGTACTGGAGGCTTCTCTCCCCTCTTTTATCACTATGGGGAGGATCTAGACTTCACTCATCGGGTGCTTGCGGTAGGGCTACAAGTGGGGTATCTGCCTCATGTCACCGCCTACCACTTTCGGAGAATAGACAAACCAAGCCATGAAAAAGAGCTTTGGCTCAAGCAAACCTACCACCTAGCTCAGTTGGTCAATCCATTACTGCCTCGATGGAAGCGGATTTTCCGAGGGATAGTTGCCCCACTTGGTGAGAGCATCACTCGCCCTGAGCTATTCCGTATGGTGCGTTCGCTTTATGCCCAAAGAAAGGTAGTCCAGTTGTGGAGTAACCGTCCGCCTTTCGACCTTGAGGGACTCAAGAGAGCGGTACAGAGACAGGAGTTTTCCCCAGTACTGCTTTTCGTGTACAACCGACCTAATCACACGAAAAGGGTACTAGAGCAGATCCTGTCACAGCCCGAGGCGGAGCAGACGCCTATTTATGTCTATAGCGATGGGGCAAAGAGCTCAGCCGATAGTGCCAACGTACAAGCAGTGAGAGCGCTATGCCGAAGCTATGAGGGAATAACGCTTGTAGAGCAACCCACCAATGTAGGACTTGCCCGAAATGTGATTCAGGGTGTTTCGACACTCCTTCAGCAATACGATAGAGTGATTGTGCTGGAGGATGATCTGTACCTCTCGCCCTACTTCCTTCGCTGGATGAATGACGCCCTTGAGCGCTATGCCGAGAGCAAAGAGGTAGCGCATCTACACGCTGGCACCTTCTACACCCACCCCCATCTGCAGCACAATCATGCGCTCCGCTATGTAGGTAGTTGGGGCTGGGCTACTTGGCGCGACCGTTGGGAACAGTACTGGGAACCAGACGGCACGAAACTCCTACTCGAGCTGGAGGCACGCCCAAAAGAGCGGAAGCGCTTCGACTACCGAGGCTTCATGAAGTTCACCCGTATGCTGCGCCGACAGACTGAGGGCGCAAACGACTCTTGGGCTGTCCGCTGGCACGCCTCCCTATTGCTTCGTGGCAAACTAAGCATCAATAGTACACCTCCTCTGGCTGCCAATGGAGGCTTCGACGGGAGTGGCACTCACTCTGGTGGTGGTGGCAGGTATTGGACCCCTGTAAGTCCATTTCCGCTGTATGCGGGCGATGATAGACCGACTAGCGAAAGCCTAGAGGCACTGAGCATCCTCCAGCACTACTACATGCGCACCAATAACAAGGTAATGAAGGGTTGGTACAAACTCAAGGAGCTCCTCGGCAGATGAGTCTATTCAGACTAAAGCAGTTTACTATCCAACAAGAGCTCTCGGCACTCAAAGTAGGCACCGATGGCATGCTCCTTGGAGCTTGGGTAGCAGATAGATTCCGCGAGACACCACCCAGCAGCATCCTCGATGTCGGTACCGGCACGGGCATCATCGCTCTCATGCTAGCGCAAGAGCTACTGCGGTCAAAGGTAGTTGGTATAGAGGTAGACCCGCTTTCTACTCAAGAGGCGCAGTACAATGCACAGCACTCTCCCTTCGCTAGTAGAGTAGAGATCATCCAAGGCGACTTTAGGGCATGCCACTTTGCACAGCCCTTCGACCTTATCGTGAGTAATCCGCCCTATTTCACCCCAACTCATAGCAATAGCGACCGCCGCGAGACCATTGCCAAACACGCTGTAGAGCTATCGCCTCAGCACTTCTTCAGCAACTGCCAAGGCACTAATGTAGTCATCATTGTGGCACAATCAGCCACCAGTCTATATCAGCACGCAGCAGAGGAGGCAGGGTTACACTTGGTGGAACAGGTTGCCATCATCACCAAAAGGGGGAAGGCACCACAAAGACATATTCTGCGATTTGCCCCCGACCCCGTTGTCTCGACCAAGCAGAGCCAACTCACCATCCTTCAGGGCGATAGTCGTCACGATTATACCGAGGAGTACAGTCGGCTTCTACGCCCATTCCTCACAATTTTGTAAGTTTGTACTCATATATGAGAGAGTTTATAAAGACAGATGCCGCTACGGATCGCGCATACCTTGTTGGGCTTATCACACCTGATACCAACGAGCAAGAGGTAAATGAGTACCTCGACGAGCTGGCATTCTTAGCACATACAGCGCAGATACAAGCCGTGGAGAGCTTTACCCAGAGGCTAGACCACCCCAATGTCTCCACCTTTGTGGGTAGTGGCAAACTCAAAGAGATAGCCGAGAAAATAGAGAAAGACGAGATTGGCACCGTCATATTCGACGATGTGCTCTCGCCCAATCAGCTTCGCAATATAGAGAAGGAACTCAAGGTGAGGATACTAGACCGTACCTCGCTCATCCTTGATATCTTCGCTTCTAGAGCGCGCACCGCGCATGCCAAGACGCAGGTAGAGCTAGCGCAGTACAACTATCTACTGCCCCGCCTCACCCGTCTTTGGAGTCACTTGGATAGACAGCGTGGAGGCGGGCTTATGCGTGGACCTGGTGAGACTCAGCTGGAGACCGACCGACGCATTGTACTCGATAAGATCTCCAAACTGAAAGAGGAGCTCAAAAGCATAGCGAAGCAAAAGGAAGTACAGCGTAAGAACCGTGGCAAGATGGTGCGTGTCGCCCTCGTTGGTTATACCAATGTTGGCAAAAGTACGCTACTCAATCTACTCGCCAAGAGCGATGTATTTGCTGAGAATAAGCTATTCGCTACACTTGATACTACTGTCCGCAAGGTCGTAGTAGAGAACCTCCCCTTCCTCCTTTCCGATACCGTTGGCTTTATTCGCAAGCTACCTACCGAGCTGATAGAGTCCTTCAAGTCTACACTTGACGAGGTAAAGGAGTCTGATCTACTAGTGCATGTAGTGGACATCTCTCACCATAACTTTGAGGATCAGATTCGAGTAGTCGACCAGACACTCAGCGAGATTCTGGGAGACAAGAAAAAGCCTCGAATTTTGGTATTTAATAAGGTGGATGCGTTTACTTTCGAGGAAAAGGAAGAGGACGACCTCACACCACGCACCAAGGAGAATATCTCTCTGGACGATCTGAAGCAGACCTGGATGGGCAAGCAAGCCGATCTAGATGTAGCGTTCATATCAGCACGCACAGGGCAGGGCATAGAGGAGCTCAAACAACTTCTATACCAACGAGTACGCGAAATACATGTAACCCGTTTCCCATACAATGATTTTCTCTACGAACTCTACGACGAGGAGAGTAACGAATAACTACTAAGTCGTCCTTAATAATAGATGTTTGTTTTGATTAATTAAGGAATAATCGATACCTTTGAGGGCGTAACGGAATTACATAACAACTAACTACAATACACTATGAATTGGTTTTTGAAAGTGCTAAGACAGTATGCCGACTTTCGTGGTCGTGCTAGACGTAAAGAGTATTGGTATTTTGTCCTCTTTAATGGTATATTCGCCCTCATCGCTATGGGGCTAGATAACCTATTGGGGATTACGTTTTCCTCGTTCGACCTCTACTATGGTCCCATATTCCTTCTATACGGACTAGCAATCTTAATCCCAAACTTAGCAGTATCGGTACGGCAACTACATGATATTGGGAAGTCTGGTTGGTGGATCCTAATTTCCTTTATCCCTATCATTGGAACTATTTGGCTAATCATTCTCTATGTCACCGACAGCCAACCAGGAGCCAACAAGTGGGGCGAAAACCCCAAAGATAGCACTCCTATAGCTTAAGACTAGCGAGTGATATAAATAGAAAATCCCTTGTGCGGCAATCGCCACCCAAGGGGTTTTCTATATAAAGTAGCTCTTGGGATTACTCGATACGGCGGGCACCGTCAGAGATAATCACATTGTATACTTTAGGTTCGTGACCGAACTTCTCGGCATATTTCTTCTTGGCAGTATCCACAAAAAGGTCATATAGCTCCTCCTTTACAAGGTTGATAGTACAGCCACCAAAGCCGCCGCCCATCACACGAGAGCCACTCACGCCACACTCTATGGCGATATCGTTGAGGAAGTCTAGCTCCTCGCAACTTACTTCATAGAGCTGGCTAAGTCCCTTATGGGTCTCGTACATCCTCTGCCCTACAGTCTCGTAGTCGCCCTTATCGAGTGCTGCGGTTACGTCGAGTACCCTCTGCGTCTCGCCTACCACATACTCAGCGCGCTTGTAGTCTTCCTCAGAGACACGCCCTTTGTACGCCTCCAGCATAGCCATATCCACATCACGCAGGTACTCCACCTCAGGATGATCCTTCTTAATCTCAGCCACTACTGCCTCACAACTCTGGCGACGCTTGTTGTATGCACTATCAGCCAAGGTATGCTTGACCACAGTGTCGAGGAGCACTAGCTTGTACCCCTGAGGGTTAAATGGGTGATACTCATACTCCATGCTACGGGTATCCAGACGCATAAGCTGCCCCTCACGTCCGTGGATAGAGGCAAACTGATCCATAATACCACACATCACGCCTACATAATTGTGCTCGGTACGCTGACCTACACGAGCCAGCTCCATCTTATCTATCTTGCCCTCGGCAAATAGCTCATTGATAGCAGTAGCATAGCAGCTCTCAAGTGCCGCAGACGAAGACATGCCTGCGCCTAGAGGGACATCGCCAGCAAAAGCAGTATTGAAGCCCTTCACCTCTACGCCTAGTTTCTGCATCTCACGGCACACACCATAGATATACTTAGCCCAACTAGCGCTTGGTGCTTCAGCATCGCCGAGGTCAAACTCTACGTAGTCCTTAAGGTCGATAGAGTAAGCTCGCACCTGACTAGTGCCATTGGGCTTAATCTCGGCTAGAATACCCTTCTCTACTGCGCCAGGGAATACAAATCCGCCATTATAATCGGTGTGCTCACCGATAAGGTTTACTCGCCCTGGAGCGAAATAAATGTAACCTGTGGAGCCATCGAAATGCTTAATAAAGCGGCTCCTAACAAATTCTATATCTTTCATACGACAATCTTTTATTTAGTCATTTACAGGAATATCCTTATTTACATTCTTAGACCCTATAAGTGCATAATACAATAGGAATGCCAAACCCGCTACCATTACCCAGTAGCTGGTCATGTAGTCGGTCTTGTCTGCCACAAAGCCCTGGATAGCTGGCACAATACCACCACCACTTACCATAATCATGAAGAAGCCCGAAGCGGCAGCAGTGTACTTACCTAGCCCCTCTACAGCAAGATTGAAGATACCACCCCACATCACAGAGGTACAAAGACCTACCAGCACAAGCAGCATGATAGATAGTGGAATCTGCACAATACCGAATGAGATATCAGACTGGAATACGGGCATACTCACCAGCTTGGTCTCAGGAATAAAGATAGCAGAGACCACGAGGATGATACCTACTAACGAAGCCACAGTAAGCATAGCCTTGCTAGACACCTTACCGCCAATAGCCGCACCTATTGTAGCCCTACAAGCATTAGGAACCAATAGGTACCTACTACCGAACCTGCCACAGTGGTGTTGTATGCCAGACCACCCTTCTCTACAGCATCCGTCATGTAAGGATTGATAAACATCTGAATACCTACCTCCACTCCTACATATAGGAAGATGGCAATCATACCCAGCACGAAATGACGGAACGCAAATGGACTATGCTCATGCTTAACCCCCTTAGACGCACCCCCCATATTGGGCTCTGGTATCTTGGTAAGGAAGAGCACTACAAATGCCACTGCGAAGATAGCCATAGCCAGATAAAGAGCAGGATAAGCATCTGATATCTGAGCCTTCTCTACGTTGGCACCAATCAGATAACCTACAAGTACTGGCACGATAGTAGCCATCAGTGAATTGAAGGTGCCGCCAATCTGAATTAGCTGGTTGCCCTTATTACCACCGCCTCCGAGGGTATTGAGAAGAGGATTCACCACGGTATTGAGCATACACATAGAGAAACCGGCCACGAAAGCACCGATGAGATAGACGGCGAAGCTACCAGCTAGACCAGATAGGTACATTATACCTACACCCGAGAAACCTACGACCACAGCCCATAGTGCTGTCTTCTTGTAGCCGATACGCTGTAGCATCTGCCCCGCTGGATAGCCCATAAAAGCGTAAGCGATAAAATTGGCAAAGTAACCGAGAGTAGACATAAAGTTGGAAGTCGCAAACTGGTTCTTTACGATAACGCCCATAGGATTAGCCAATCCGGTGACGAAGGAGATCATACCGAAAAGTAGGATCATCACAAGGATAGGGAGCGTGTAGTTCTTCTTTTCTGTTGAAGCCATTACTTTAGAGTTCTATTAAGTTTAATGTTATTTGAAGTTCTGTTATTCTTTCACACTAAATCCGAAGCTAGTCTGGCTTCGGAAGGTCTCGCCCGGACGAAGTACCGTAGTAGGGTACTCAGGCTTATTGGGGCTATCGGGGTAGTGCTGAGTCTCGAAACAAACGGCAGCACGTGCCGGATAGCGGCTATCGCCCTTACCACGCATGTTACCACTCATCCAGTTACCCGTATAGAGCTGCATACCAGGCTGGTCGCTCTTGATGGTCATCTCGATGCCTGTCTTAGGGCTAGAGCAGATAGCGTGTACCCCTATCTCGCCTATGGGCTTATCGATGATGTAAGTGTGATCATACCCTCTAGCCCAGTTGAGCTGATCCATATCGGTATCGATACGCTCGCCAATGAGGTGAGGCGCAAGGAAGTCGAATGGTGTACCGGCTACTGCCTCTGGTTGTCCGTAAGGTATAGAAGTGTCATCCGTAGGCAGATACGCCTTAGCATTGATCAATAACTGGTGATCATGCACCGAAGCATCCCCTTCGCCCGAGAGGTTGAAATAGGTATGATTGGTGAGGTTGAGCACGGTAGGCTTCGTGGTCTTCGCCTCGTAGCTGATGAGCAGATGATTGCTCACGGGACAGAGACCATAAGTGACCTGAACCGTAAGCTCGCCTGGGTAACCCTCCTCACCATCGGCAGAGACATAGCTGAGTACCAGCTCTTGGTCGCTGTAGTGCTCTACATGCCATACGACATCATTAAAGCCCTTCTTCCCTCCGTGGAGCGCATTAGGACCGTTATTCACCGGCAGCGTGTACGCCTCGCCATCAATTGCGAACTTACCCTTCGCAATCCGGTTGGCATACCTACCACAGATAGCACCAAAGTACTGCTCCTCGCTATTGATATAATCCTCCAGACTATCGTGCCCTAGCACTATGTCCACGCTATTGCCCTCACGGTCAGGCACCCTGATAGCTACGATCTTAGCACCGTGATTAAGCACGTCTACCTCCATCCCCTTATTGCGTAATGTATAGAGACCTACCTCCTTGCCCTCCACTACGCCCTCAAATCTTTTCTTATCCATATCCTTGGGGTTTTATCATTTCTGTCCGTAATCCTACATAAGGAGGCTCAATTTCTTTAGAAATAGAAGCCACACCCCAAAGATAACCTTTTTCTTTGGAATTTACCCCTTACTTTCGCCTTTCTTTTCATATCCCTCTGCCGACAATCCATAAAAATAAGGAATACATGCACCGTCACCCCCAAATAGAAGCGAGACCAGACCACAGCGAGTACACTTGTAAGGATTGGTGGGTGCCGAACTATTTCCAAGGGATACAGCCCTTAATCAAGCCATAAGATAAGAAGCCCTTCCCTCCGATATACCCGCCCAAAAAAGTTGACTAGCGCTCCCACTCGTTGCGACTCGCGCCTAGATTCCGCAAAGTATGCGTTAGCCCCTGATTATTAGTAGGTGGCATTATTGATAATTAAAGCCCTGCATTCAAGGAGAATGCAGGGCTTATGTCCAGATTTTTTTGTGTCTTTATTGTGTAGAACATAGCACAAAAAAAATTATAGAGGACTAGTTATGGAAAAGGTACAATTTATTAGCACAAATCGCAAGACTGCGATCGGGGGAGCTCAATTTTTCATCTCATATTGGGAGAAAATAGGCATGTCGGGACTGATTAACAAGCAGTTAGGAAAGTATAGTCGGATTAAGACGAAGTTTCCTATAACGATCTTCTTCTTTCCCTTTCGCTTCTTTTCCTATCTGGAGGCGAGGTGCTCGAGGACGTTCAACGACTTAGAGAAGAGGGGTTCTCGCTTAATAACGACTTCCAAATCTCTAGCCCCGATACCCTCGCACGTAAGAAAAAGCCCTAAGTGTACAGTCCAAAAAAGCTTCTAGCCAGCACAACACATTCANATTCAACCATAATGCAAAGCTCAATCGCCTACTCTTAAAGACGGCTCTNCAGTGTGGCGGAATCTCCAAGAGCACCTCACACACTCTCGACTACGATAACACCCTGATTTTTACAGAGAAGTCAGATGCCAAGATGACCTATAAGCAGTCTCTAGGCTCTTGCGCTACCTATTTCGGCAGTCCAGAAGGAGAGCAACGACTACTTCGTATACATTGTGGAGGGCGAGAAAGAGAGCAATTACACACTTGCCCGTACCCAAGTACAGGTGGGGAATATCAGTAGGGAGTACATTGAAATCGTAGGTGGCATACCTTCCGGTGCACAAGTATTGACCCAAGGTGTCTCTACCCTATAGAGTGGCTATTACTTGCACTTCATCTGCTCTCCCTGCTTCTTTGCTTTAGCACTACAAGCATCGCGGAGCGCACATCCTGAGCAAGCAGGGGGTACATCCTTTGGAGGATTGAGGCTCTTCCATAGGAAGCGCACCGCCAATACAAAGACCAAAACAAGTATAGCGTAAGTAATTATCGTCTGTATCATAAGAAGAGGTGTCCTATCTGAGTTACTGCAAACCCTAGTATCCAAGCCAAGGTAATCGAATAGAGGGCACTAAAAAGAGCGTACTTCCAACTCCCGCTTTCCCGTCCTATAGTTATCACGGTGCTAATACACGGTATATACACCAGTACAAATATCATAAAAGAGAAAGCAATTACTAAATCTATCACGGGAGAGCCGTCGGGGTATCGAGTACTCCGCAGCTTCTCAGATAGCATCATTTCCGCATCGTCCTCTCCGGTGTAGAGTACGCCCAGCGTGCTCACTACAATCTCCTTCGCCGCAATACCTGTGAGGAACGATACACTCATACGCCAGTCGTAGCCGAGAGGTGCGAAGATGGGCTGAATCCCATGACCAATCCGCCCTATCATCGAATACTCCTGCTGTAGCATTGCCGCCTGAGCACTACCCTCCATTGCGAGAAAATCCTCGGCTTCGGTAGGGCTTACTTCTGCAATATGCTCTGCTACCAGTTCGTCAAGCTCATGCTGGTGCAGATGATCTACGTTGGGGAAGTAGCTCAGTGCCCAAATAGCTATGGACGCCACCAAGATTACCGAACCCATCTTGTGCAGATATTGCTTGGAGCGCTCCCACATGTACAGCAATACACTCTTGAGCGTGGGAATACGGTAAGGCGGTAATTCCATCACGAAAGGTGTCTCCTCAGCCGTATTGAAATACCTCTTGAAGAGCAAAGCACTCCCTACCGCTACCAGTATCCCAGTAGCATAGAGCAGAAAGAGCACCGTCCCCGCATTCTTGGAGAAGAATGTCCCTGCCAAGAGCAGGTACACTGGCAACTTAGCACTACAGCTCATAAAGGGAATAATCAGCATCGTTACCAATCGATTGTTACGGTTCTCTATCGTCCTCGTTGCCATCACAGCGGGCACGTTGCACCCAAAGCCCATCACAAGCGGGATAAAAGACTTACCATGCAGGCCTATCACGTGCATCACCCGATCCATAATAAAGGCTGCACGAGCCATATACCCCGTATCCTCCATGATAGCGAGGCAGAGATATAGGATCACAATATTGGGGAGGAAAATCAGTACGCCGCCCACTCCAGAGATAACACCATCCACAATCAAGTCCCTCAGCATACCCGGACTCATGGCATTATTCGTCCATTCTACCAATAGTCCTACGCCCTCCACAATCCACTGCATAGGGTACTCCCCAAGCCTAAACGTAAGCTGAAACATCAGGAACATCACCACCACGAAGATAGGGAGCCCCCACACCTTATGCGTAAGTAGGTGATCGATTCTGTGGTTTTGCTCTGTCAGCTTGGCATAGTCCGATTGGTAAGTCTCCTGCAAAGCGCCACGCACAAATCCATACCTTCCATTGGTAATATCATGCTGAATCTCGTTGCCGGTATGCCGCTGATACTGCTCTATCTCCTGCTTTACGAGAGCGGAAAGTCGCTCCCCTCCATCCGCCAACGTGCCAAACCTCCCCTGCGTAGCCTCATCCTCCTCCAAAAGCTTAATGGCTAAGAACCTAGGTCGAAGCTCTCGCAGAGACTCTGGCAACCCCTTTCCCTCTTGATTAATTTCATCAGCCACCCTACGGATTACCTGCTCTATCTCGGTACGATACCGTACATCTATCACACGGCGTACGTGCGAACGGTTTTGAAAGATAGAGATAATATGCCCAAAGAGTTGCTGAATACCCTTGCCCATCCGTCCCACAGTTGGGCAAAGAGGCATACCTAATAGTTCACTCAGCGCCTCTACATCCAAACGGCTGCTAGATGCCTCCATCTCATCCCACATATTAAGTGCCACAACGAGTGGTATACTGGTCTCCAAAAGCTGTGTGGTCATGTAGAGGTGACGCTCCAGATTTGTAGAGTCCACCACATTAAGGATAACATCTGGCTTATTCTCTCCCGTTAGATAATCATTGATATAACGCTCTTCAGGACTATAGCTACTAAGCGAGTAAGCACCGGGGAGGTCGATAAGCTCAAAGGTATATCCGCCCTGTTTATAGGTCGCCCGTTTCGCCTCAACGGTCACACCGCTGTAGTTTCCCACACGCTCGTGAGCGCCACTAGCGGCATTGAAAAGCGACGTCTTGCCGCTATTAGGATTCCCCACAAAGGCAACTCTAATCCGCTTGGAGTCTATAACGGTTCGCCCCTCCACACTATGCTCCATCCTCTGATGTGTATGCCTGCGCTCTCGAGCTTGCTTACTTATTGGCTCCACCTCTATATCCATCGCCTCGGAGCGTCGGAGCGTGACATCATAATTGAGGATACGATACTCCACTGGATCTCTTAGGGGAGCATTCTTTACCACGAGGATTTCCTCTCCTGGTATAAACCCCATCTCCATCAAGCGCTTCCGAAACGCCCTATTGCTATGGTGCCTACGAATAATTGCCCGCTCCCCAGTATGTAATTCGGATAGTCTCATTAATTACTCCTTGTCATATAGAACAACAAAGATACCACCCAACCCCCACCCTCCCAATACCTACATGTAGGTATTTCTGGGCTGACACATTAGAATAAACGGGTACATATCTTTGAGGAGTATATCTAGAGAAGACTAGGGCATCGCCCAAACCCATTTCTAATTGAATAAGGAGGAGTATATGGTCTCAGCAGTCGTGGATATACGGTCTGGATGGAAGTGATATTCAGATGAGGAAAGCTTACTAGGTGTGTTAACTACTGTCAGAAGCTCCTCTTGAATTTCACCATAAGTTCCCGTCCTCTTAGAGGAAGTGAGTAATAACTACCATTAAGTCCAGACTGACTAAATAGTTGGTAATGGTCGTTATTGAAAATATTATTGAGCAAGATGCTTATTCCCCAGTGTTTATTAGGCTTATAATTGACCTCTGTATCAGCGAAATGAGCATGCAGATAATGCCCTTGAGGTTGTTGGTTTGCCTTATGTTGGTAGCTCACAGAAGCATTAATCCTACTCGTAAAAGGAAATAGTAACTTTAACTCATTGGCAAATAGGTTGAGCGGCTTACTCGTCCCCAACTTGTTTTGACGCCAAAATACAGCTCCGCCAAGCATATAGTGCACCTTTATCCAACTAATCTTTGCGAAGTTAGCATCGAAGGTATAGTTGAGCATATTTGACTGGTTATCCACTAGGCTCTTATTCTGAGAAATGACAAACTTCGAGCCATTATAGCTAATATTAGTCTTCAGCGTTACCATTGCCTGAGCAAATGTCTTATCCAATGATAGGCTGGCGTATACGAAGTGCTTATTGTGGGGAACATGGATAAAAGACATAGTGGTAAGCTCCGGCGCATAAGTACAATCCATGATATAGGGTACCTTCGTCCTACTATAGTTAGCAGAGAAGTTCGCATAGAGCATCTTGAGAAGGTTTTTATATTTCAGACCGATTCCCATACTTCCCTGATGGCTTGCCTTTAGCTCCTTAGCGCCCTCATATCTCGTCCTATAACCCTTCATCGTAGGGATATTAAAGTAATACGCTTCTCTGTATGGTCGCTTATTATAAGAGCTATTCATCTCAAATGCCCACCACCTATTAATTTCATAACCCAATCGTAAACTAGGCGATAGCGCAAAGAAGCGCAATCTACTGTCCTCTATTGCCTTATCCTCAAAGACTAAAGAACTACTATTCCAGTCCAGTGGGAAAGAGACCCCAATGCGTCCAGAACCAAAGTGATAAGAATAGGATGGACTAGCCACGAACCTTAGCTCTGAGAGCCCCACACCACTATAATGCTCAAAATGGCTATAGTTATACATTGCATTAGTAGATAGAGACAGTCTGTGCTGACCCTTTCGCCATAACTGCCATGAGAGGGTATTGCTGGCAAGAAAGTCTCGATTGGCAAAGCCAAAGGCATTCGACAGCGAATTATCAATCTCTAGACGCTCTCTCCTCCATGTATAGCGGGTGAAAGAGGAAATATCTAGCATTTTCTTCCCTATATTTAAGGTAGTCCTAAGAGAATTTTCAATATATTGATATTGATCGCTTATATTCTGCTTTTGTGCAAGAGCATTTGAGGTAATAATACCCCTCTGTAATGAGCTAGAATACTTATACTTCAGTTCGTCCACGAAGAAAGTATTCTCTTCATTGAACTCATAGGTTAGCGAAGAGACAACCTGCCGATAGTGAGTTGAGAGTTCTCTCGTCTCAGCTATCTCTAGGGGCTGTGGAGCATCTACATAGAGGGTGGTATAATCCTTTTTGCTTTGTTTATCCAAGTATCCTGTAATCTTAGCTCTTAGGCTTCCCGCGGTTCCCAGTCTGAAGAGACTATTGCCACCAAAGGTATAGGCGTTATTCTCCAGCCAACGATGTTTGGGTAAGCTCGATGCCAAAGGAGTAATGGATAAGTATGGGCTAGGTGGAAGTGTATAATTAGGGTTGCCGCCTATGCTTATCTGTTCTGCCACGTCAAGAGATAAATCCTCACCACTATTGGTCATCTTCACTACCATCAAATGCTGATTATCTTTCGCAATCTGTGTAAGGAACAATCTATTATCCCACACTAATGGTGTCCCTCCTAAACCAGCCACGAGCTCACCTATAGGGCGGAGCTTATGGCTCTCCTTCAATCTGATATTCATGGCAGCTTTCTCCTCAAGCACTTTCCCTCGGAGCACTTTCACCGGCTGGTGATTTTCAAGCACCTCCACATTCGATACGGCATCCACCGGGAGGTTTCTTGTAATCTGATTGTACTGATTGCCCAAAAGATCTTGACCCTCTATATAAAACTTATTGATAGGCTTCCCTTGGTAATGTATTACACCGCTTGGGCTTACGGATACCCCTGGCAGTTTCTTCAATAAATCGTCAAGATAATTATCCTGCGTACTGATAAAGGATGCAGCATTATAGACCAGAGTATCACCCTTTTGGCGAATAGGAGGTACCGAGACTACGATCTCCTGAAGTCGCATATTGCCGAACTGCAGCAGCACCTCTGAGACCTGCCTAGTGTCTATGAGTTGGGCCTCTATCTCTTTAGTCTCATAGCCCAGAAGGGAGAATCTAAAGAGCTTGATTTGCCGTAATTCGGAGGAGAGAGAGACTTCTCCTTCAGTATTGGTGAGCGCATTACTCACAATCTTACCATTGTTATCTACAGAGACGGAAATCACATTGGGAATTGCCTCTCCACTCTCTGCATCCCTAATGACAAACCGATATACTTCCCCATCGCTCTGAGCTGAGATCGAAAAGGGAACTGATAAGAGCAAGGTCGCTAGCAAGAAGAGCCTTTGCACCATAATCGACTATTACTCTAGTTCAATTGGATTATAGGGTTTAGGTTTGATGCTCGCCCAGTCTTCGTCCGACATAGTAATAGTCAGACCACTATTCTTTATTCCTGATGCGGGGTCGGCATAATAATTACGTATCATTTTATGCACATTTTCTCGGGTCTCATGGTCATACTCCTGATAAGTATATAGACGGTCGTAGTAATTCACAGGCTCCAGTCCCGCAATGGTAAATTCACATTGCCTTTTGGTATCATAGATAGAGAGGATAAGCCCTGGCAATCCGCCAAACTTATAAGGTCCATAGCTCAAGGGGATTTCTGGGGCATACCATGCTACATAGCCACGACCCCTAAAGTGCGTAGTCGCCATCTTGCATTCTATGCCCGACACAATGGTATCTCTCTCTCCTAAAGTCCACTCTAGGTCAGCGCGATCATCAACATACTGAAAACGACTAGAAAATGGGGGTTCCTCTTGAACGATAAATTCATTGCTGTTAGGGTTATACAAAAGTATGCCATCTAAAACATTACCACTCTTCAATCCCATTGCCTTCAAGAGGAAAGAACTCTCTGGCTCGCCATTTCTCGCAGCTGCGACAACCATGGAATCCCTCCTAAAACTAGAGTAATCCATAAACTGGGTGTACCCTTTATTCCCAATCAATAAGATTGAATAGCTTTCTTTCAATAGACAGTTGCTAGAGTCGCTGCAATGATAAGTTGTATAATAAACTCGATAGGCTGCTGTGTCATAGATATTTACTTTGGCACTATCAGTGGGGTGGCTAAGATCTACTCCACCTACCACACGCACTTGTCCCATTCCATAGCCGAACGAATATCCGAGCAATAACAGAATAAAAATAATTTTTCTCACTTCCATAATATAATGAATTAAAAGCTAGAGTACACAAAGAACGTGTACTCTAGCCCAAAGTCAGCATTTTAAACATCTATACTAAGATGTAGAGTATAAGTAAAATCAAATGGTGTCAGCACTTTGTGAAGTTGGTTTGATTTCATCACACATGGCATCGTTGATTTTTTCCACACGTTTCAGAAGTTCTTCAGTGTTCTTAAAATCTTCGGAATTCACGATAACAGTCTTTCCACACGATGTCTCAATGGTTATTGGACTCGCCAAAGCAGCACCCGTTGAAAGTAAAAGTGCAGTACCAAATAAGAACAAAAACCTCTTTTTCATAGGCTTTTTTAGTAATTAGTAAAACACATTAGCAGCAGGATGTCTTCCAACTGAATTATTCGCAAGATACACAAAACATTCAAATTACACAAAGAAGTTGCGACAAAGCACACACACCACCAACCTAAAAAAATATTTGTTTTAACAACAAAACAAATTAAGCAAAGGTGCAAATAAATAAGGCTTTAAATAATCAAGAGACAATAAAATCTACCATATACTAATCTCGGTAATCCCAAATCTCTTAGAAATAATTTCCAGTTGCAAAACTGCACCGTCCCAACAATCACTTTAGACAAAACACAACCAACAATAATAGTCCCCAATCTCTCGCCCTCCCAATACCTATCGCGGGTTCAGAGACAGAGAGTGAAAGCTAACGAACTTTTCTCCTATCCTATTGGGGTCACACACGCACTTATATACAATCGTAAATCAATAGAATATAACAAGTAAAGCAATCGATGAATACATACAAGCCGATGGGACACGCAATGCTAGCTGATGGCATGGTCGAGATGTAGAAACAAACCATGAATCAAAAATATTTCACCCATAATATTTGGTAGATTCGTAAATTGATAATACATTTGCGGTGTACTATTACAATAGGACACCAAACAAGCTAACATTTAATTGATATAACGCAGTAGAAGACAATAGTTATGATTGAGATTAAAGATCTGGAGTACAAATACTCCATAGCACGCTCACTATTTCAGGGAATATCTCTTAGCATAGAGTCTGGTCATATCTCAGGATTGCTAGGCAAAAATGGAGAGGGCAAGACAACACTACTCAAGCTCATCGCGGGGCAGCTCCTCAGAAAAGGAGGGACTCTTTCTGTGGCAGGCGAAGACCCTACGAAGCGTCAGGTAAGTTTCCTTTCCGACGTGTACTACCTACCCGAGACGGTCAATGTACCCAAGGGCGTAACCATACGAAAATACTTCGATGCTCTTTCGCCATTCTACCCTAATTACTCCAAGGAGATGGCCGACCAGGCGCTCGAGGCATTCAACCTCAACTATAAAATGAAGATAACCAAGCTCTCACAAGGGCAGCAAAAAAAGGCAATGATTGCCTTTGCACTATCGTTGGGCACGCGTATCTTATTGCTAGACGAGCCTACCAATGGGCTCGACATCCCATCCAAAAGTGCGCTTCGCAGGCTTCTCGCCAAGCAAATTACCGGGGACAGGTACGTGATCATCAGTACCCATCAGGTGCGTGACCTAGAGCAAATCATCGATCATGTAATTGTAATGGACAAGAATAAGATAATCCTCTCCAAGTCTATTGGCGAGATTACCGACCAGTTCACGTTCCGTCCTGTAGTTACAAGTGATACCCCAGTCTACTGTGAGCAGACCATTAGCGGCAAGATGGGTATTTTTGCCAAAGAAGAGGGCGACGAAAGCGACGCCTATTCTACGGAGCTATTCTTCAATGCTCTGATGACGAACCAAGAAGACATCCTGAAGCACCTCAATAAATAACCATCCTTATGAATGCTTTTTCGATAAAACGTGTGGGGTTGCTCCTCTATTCAGAGTTTAAAATACAAGGGAGGCAGATGCTAATAGTATTCGCCACCATAACTGCGGCGGTAGCATTTATCACTCTTATATCTGACTCGTCTCTTCAATCTGAGACGCGGACGAGTAACGTACTATTCTTTTTTACCCCAATGATTCTTTATGCTTTCAGTTTCATATACTTTCTTTGGGTACACAATCTCATCCATGAAAAGAATACACTACCGTACATTTCTATCCCTGCTACAGCACTAGAGAAGTATATACAGATAATATTTTTGGGGCTTTTATTCTACGCCATGGGAATAGCCTCGGTACAGGTTAATTACTGGATAGAACTATGGAAATTCCCTACGCTAATAAATACATCTGGGTTTCTATCAAGTGAAGCTATACTGATCAATAACACTTCTCTTGTTAATCCTTTATGGGGGATAAATGAAAAGCTTGGACATGTCTCACTCTTTTTTACGGGAAACTTGCTATTGACTTCCTCGCTAATACCGAAGAAAAGATTTTCAATTCCAGCTTACATACTCCTTCCAATAGCGATTATTGCTCTATTAAGCTATGTTACTACCATTATTTTTGGAGATAACTCTACAATAGATAATGCTCTTGAAAGTAAGATGGGGAGCACAGAAAACTATATAGGGGGTATATTGTGTAGCATAGGCATTATAGGTCTGATTGGTAGTTATTTCGCAATACGTAATAAACAAGTAAAATCATGAAACATTTCTCAATAAAAAGGACAATGAAACTATTGCGCCTCGAGCTAATGATTGAGGGGAAGGGCTTACTAACTGGATTTATAACCATGTTAGCCATTATTCTACTAGTGCTACTGAATGGACCAGACTTCACCTACGAAGTGTATAGTCGGGTGCTTCACTCCTATCTACCCTTTGTGTTTGCAGGCACAGGATTAGCCTTCTTCGCAAGAATACATCAACTACTTCATCAGAGTGCGGCACATCCTTTTGTATCTGTTCCCGCCACAGTTGGGGAGAAGTACCTCTTTATATTGCTACTAGGGGTGCTCTATTTCCTCATAGCCTCAGTTACCATACAAATCAATCTGTGGGTAGAACATGCACTGTACCCGCAGATTAATTACCACCCAGAGCCATCGGCATACAATGATTGGATGAGTAGTTGGCTGGCTAACGATTCGCTTTTCCTCTCTCCAGCCGCTTTACTCAGGGAAGAGGTATTAATTACAGGAATCTATGCAATAGGCTTGCTCTTACTCATCTCGCTATCTTTCTCATGGAAGATAATTGCCTATCCGCTCTTTGTGATTGCGCCTGTAGGAACTATCTACTTACTATCTAGACTATTTTCTATGCTCCAATGGAACCTAGAGGGCAATGAAAATGCCCCTCGCTTCTTGGGATTGGAGGCGTACCCCCTTATCCTTTCTATGATAGGAATAGCGGCTCTTGTAGGTTCCTATTTTGTATTACGCAGAAAGGAGGTGAAGTCATGAGGGAAGCACAGTCTATATTTGTGCAGATTGCCGAAGGCATCAAAGACCGAATCCTTTCGGGCGAATACCAAGCCGATGAACGCATACCCTCGGTACGCGACTTGGCAGTGGAGCTAGAGGTGAATCCTAATACCGCTATGAAGGCCTTCGATCTGCTGCAGCGGGAAGACCTCATTTACAACAAACGAGGGATGGGCTACTTCGTCTCCCCCGAGGCGAAAGCGAAAGTGGTGGAGAGCAGAAAGCGTCAGCTTCGAGAGGTAACCCTCCCCGCCCTACGCCATGAGCTAGAGCTTCTCGGGCTATCACTAGAGGATCTACTAAGGATATAAGCTATAACGTCTTGTTGAGACCGCTCAGGGAGGTCTCCTAATACCATTCATTTTGTTTGTACTACTCTGCTCGGGAGGCTTACCTCTCGAGCAAGCAGTAGTAGTATCACAAAAACATAGAAACGCAGCATTATGAAACACATGTTAGCATCAGTGCTCTTCGCTCTACTAACCACCTGGAGCGTATCTGCACAAGAAGTCACAGGTAAAGTGGTGAGCACTACAGGGGAACCACTGGAATTCGCCACCGTAAAGATTATCACCCTACCCGACAGCATAGTAATAGCTGGAGGAATCAGTAGGAAAGATGGCACCTTTGCCTTTCGGATAGACGGGAAAAGTTATCCGCTACTACTGGAGGCAAGTATGCTAGGGTTTAGCACTGCCCAAGCGCAAATAAACACTCCCAAGAATCATATACTTACGCTTACAGAGGAGGCTATCATGCTCAATGAAGCTGTGATTACGGGACAGAAAATCCCGCACAAACTAGTCCCTGGAGGGCTTAGCACTGATATAATCAATACCCCTCTTGGCAAGCTAACTGACATCTACAGTATCCTAAGAGGCGTACCGATGATAGAGATTGAGGGGGAAAAGGTGACCGTGACGGGGAAAGGCTCCCCTGTCATCTACCTTAACGACCGACGCATGACGGATCCGAACCAACTGAAACTACTCAAACCCTACCTAATAGACCGAATAGAAGTAGTCACCAATCCAGGAGCAGAATACAACTCCTCAGTACAATCAGTACTGAAGATATACACCAGACGCGAACCTGGGTCGGGGCTTAGTGGTATGCTCTTCGCCAGAGCTGAGCATCAGCTAGAAAGCCCAGGGGTAAGTGGCAATCCGTATATCGACCTCAACTACCGCATGGATAATTGGGACTTCTTCACCCAGTTGTATACCAGTAGGAATACAGGTATCACCAATACACCAACCATGATACTGGATGGGCGAACAGAGGACGGCAACTGGCTCAATAAATCAGCACTCAAATACTCATGGGATGGCATAAGTTTCGGAGTAATAGTCGGCGTGAACTATACCGACAAAGACCAAAGTGCTGGGGCTAAGTATTCAATTAACGGCAATAACAATACAAGTTACGGGCAGTCCGACATGCGGAGCCAATTGGATAATAATACCCCTACCCGCTACCTTGTAAAACAGATAGAGAAGGACAAGTGGAACTATACCCATAGACCTTCACTTTACTACTTGCGCAAGTTGGGAGAGTGGACTGCCCAGATAGATGCAGACTATTATCTCAATAAGAACGCACTATCCGATATACAAATCAAAGAGGGACACACGGAGGCTTACGAGCTACGAACGCTCAATAGCAGTAATGGGTCATCCAAAAGTTCTATAGGAAGCCGACTCAAAGCCAACGGACCTCTGTGGGGCGGACAATTGACCATCGGTGGGGAATACTCCATGACGAATAACCAATACTTCACCTACAACGACCAAGCGCTCAAGCTCCCCAACCTAGATAGCGAATATAAGGAGAGCCTTACGGCTCTATTTATAGACTATGGGCATAATATAGGGAAGAACTGGAACCTCTCTGCAGGTCTTCGGCTTGAGCACCTCAAGAGTCAATACATGAATAAAGGAGGGAAGGGCGATAAGCAGTACCGACAGTACACCAACTTCTTCCCTACTCTATCGATTGGCGGTCGTCTATGGGGCTTCAATACTCAGCTCTCATTCAGGAGCAATATCAATCGCCCTAGCTACTGGCAGCTACAACCTAGGTATGCTTATGTATCTAGATTTCAATACTCTGCAGGTAATCCTACGCTACACAACAGTATCAGCTACAATACCCAGGTGATGATAAATAAGAAGTGGTTTACCCTCATACTGAATGACAAATACACTGTCGATGATATATCCCAGAGAACCGTGCGGATGCCTGACCTTAATAACCCAGGCAAGTACCTACCCTATACCTCGCTCCTCGATAGCTTCAATGCCAAGCCTTACCACACAATCAATGCCATAATTGTGATTAGCCCGACTATCGGCTGGTGGAGACCTACGCTTATAGCTATGGCTGCAAAGATGATAGGATATGATGTATGGCACTTCGACCAGCACATCAAGGATCGTAAGCCTATCTTCAGGGTTATGCTGAAGAATAACTTCACCCTGCCAAAGGATATCATACTCAGCCTCGACCTTAACTGTATGACTTCTGGAGCTTCCCAAAACTACGACTTCATAGAGCCTACACTCCGCACCTATGCTCAGATATCTAAGAAGTGGCTCAAGAATAAACAACTGACACCTCATTTAGTGTCAACAACCTATTTAATAGCAAGCAAAACTTGCTAATGGCAAAAGATAGGTATACGACTCTTACCAATCAACAGCACGTTCCTACGACCTTCACCTTTACGGTCACCTATCGCTTCAATACGACGAACGCCAAGTATAAAGGTTCGGGTGCTCTCGACTCTGTAGTAGGACGTATGGAGAACTAACCTCCTAGCGAAGAGACCTAAGCTACAACGACATTAGTTCTTAAGATTAGTGATGAAAGGTATCCAGAGCTTGGAACACAGCTATGGGTACCTTTTTTATCCTCGGCAGGGGGAAGTGCTTACTCTCTACCGTGTAGAGTCATAGTATACAGTATGCTGTACTACAAATAGTTGCAATGCCTCTATATGCACAATAGGCACCATACAATATCCATATTAGGGAAAAATCGTTACCTTTGCTTGTTATTGATATTATAGAGTAAGAGATGAGAAAGGTAATAGCGATATCCAACCAGAAGGGTGGCGTGGGGAAGACAACTACGACAATCAACCTCGCAGCATCCCTTGTAGCACTGGAGAAAAAGGTTCTGATAATTGACGCAGACCCGCAAGCCAATGCCACCAGCGGGCTTGGGGCTACTATCGCTTCGCCCAATAAGACGGTGTACAACTGTATGATTGGCGAAGCCAATCCACATGAGTGTCTTGTAGAGACCTCGGTAGAGGGGCTGATGATCCTGCCATCTCATAGCGACCTCTCAGGAGCCGAGGTAGAGCTAGTAAGTGTAGCGAACCGAGAGCTAGTGATGAAGCGCATTACGGAGCAGCTCCGTGACGAGTACGACTTTATCTTTATAGATTGCTCTCCGAGCCTTGGTCTTATCACTGTAGCAGTACTAACGGCTGCCGACTCTGTGATTATCCCTGTGCAGTGCGAATACTTCGCACTAGAGGGAATTAGCAAACTCCTCAGCACCTTGCAGGTAGTGAAGAAGCGCACTAACCCTAACATAGAGATTGAGGGCTTCTTAATGACAATGTACGATGCACGTACGCGCCACTCCAATCAGGTATACGAGGAGGTCAAGAAGCACTTCAAAAGCCTAGTCTTTACCAGTGTTATCCACCGCAATGTACGTCTCAGCGAGGCACCTAGCTTCGGACAATCGGTACTCGACTTCGATATCGAATCGCGCGGTAGTCAAAACTACCTACAGCTGGCACGTGAGCTTCTGGAGAAAAACAAGTGATTATGAATAAGAATAACAGTAAGAAGAATAGTCTCGGACGTGGACTAGATGCCCTCATCACTACCGACTACAGCGGTGTGGCGGCGGAGGGCTCATCATCCATCAATGAGATTGCACTAGTGGATATCATCCCTAATCCCGAGCAACCCCGTACGGACTTCGATGACGAGGCACTGCAGGAGTTAGCGCAGTCCATCAAGCATATTGGTCTCATCCAACCCATCACTGTACATGCGCTATCTGACAACAAGTATAGGATTATCAGTGGAGAGCGTAGGTTTAGAGCAGCGAATATTGCGGGACTAGAGGCGATTCCCGCCTATGTCCGTACTGCCGATGATGAACAGATTATGGAGATGGCGCTGATCGAGAATATACAGCGTCAGGATCTCAATGCCATTGAAGTGGCTCTGGCTTTTAAGAATCTCATAGAGCGCTACGACCTCACCCAAGAGGAGCTAAGCGCCCGTGTGGGTAAGAAGCGCGCCACTATCTCGAATACAATCCGCCTACTCAAGCTCCCCGCAGAGATTCAGATGGGACTCAAGGATGGCAAAGTATCGATGGGGCATGCACGCTCTCTCCTCGGCATTGAAGACCCAGAGGTACAGCTCGCTTTCTATGAGCAGGTACTCCGAGATCAGATATCGGTAAGAGAACTAGAGCAGATGGTACGCACGTACAACGAACCTGATACTGAAGCCCCCAGCAAACAGCCTACGAAGCAAGCGAAGCCACTCAATAGTAGTGAGGAAGTGAAGCTCCTCACCAAGCGCTTCCGCAATCTATTCGGCACGAAGGTCTCTATGACACTCAGCGAGAAAGGGAAAGGCAAGATTGCCATCCCGTTTGAGAATAACGACCAACTGGAGCATATCCTTACGCTCCTCGACAAGCTATGATACAGGCTCTCAGGTATAGCTTCTGGGCTATATTAGTCACAGTAGTCTTCGCGCTCTCTGCCCATGGGCAGCAGGTACCCGACACTATACCTACGCCGACCAAGGAGGAAATAGCCAATCAGATACAGCGAGTCACCCCAAAAACAGAAGCGGCAAAGGAAACCGCTAAAAAATTAGCAGCAGTAGCGCCTATACAGACTAAAGACGGCAAACCTTGGAAACCCAATTCTACGAAAGCCGTACTCTTTAGCATTATACCCGGAGGTGGACAGATCTACAATAGGGTCTACTGGAAACTGCCTATCGTTATAGGTGCCTACACTGCTTGCTATTACGCTATCTCCTGGAATAATAATAACCTCAACGAATATGCCACTGCGTTTCGTGACATCAAGAGCGACACACCAATGGAGTTTCAGTCGTGGAAAGAGTTTGTACCCTTTGGTGCGGATCCCGAGAGCTATGTGAATAACTCCGCCTTCCATGACCAGCTGAAGCGTGGTCGGGACTTCTTCCGCCGCTATCGCGACATGAGTATCATTGTTAGCGTGGCTGTCTATGCGCTCTTTATGATCGATGCTTATGTAGATGCCGAGCTGTATAGCTTCGACATCTCCCCCAACCTCACCCTCACCTATTCGCCAGCATACATGCCCCCTACTCCACAGACCCCCGATAGTGGTGTGGGCATACAATTAGCACTTACATTCTAATGAATAGAGCCTTACAACAGCTACTTATCGGGATAACCCTCCTCCTGCTCCCCCCTATGGCTTCGGCACAAGAGGAGATGAAGATAGGCGACATCGGGCGATTGCCCGAGAGCTTCGAAATGACTTTCGACTCCCTATTCAATAATAGATACAGAGAGTACTACAACCTCGCCAAACCAGTACGAACTACCGAGGAGACCCGTACCCTAGACCAGCTCTACCGCAACCGTCTCCATTCTATGGAGAGCGCTATCCCTCTCACGTACAATCCTACGGTACGTGAGGCTATCGAACTATACGTAAATAAGCGTAGTAGTCTCCTAAGTGTAATGCTCGCCAAAGCCACCTATTACTTCCCCATTATCGAGGCCGCACTTGATAAGTATGGGCTCCCGCTAGAGCTTAAGTACCTCGCTATCGTAGAGAGTGCCCTTACCCCCACTGCCGTTAGCCGTGCTGGTGCTAAAGGGCTATGGCAGTTCATGCTCCCTACAGGCAAGGCTTACGGTCTACATATAGATAGTATGGTGGATGAGCGCTGCGACCCTCGGAAAAGCTCCGAGGCGATGGCTCGGTACTTCAAAGATATGTACGCTTTATATGGCGATTGGATGCTGGCTATCGCTGCCTACAACTGCGGTCCAGGCAATATCAATAAGGCTATTCGGCGGTCGGGCGGCAAGACAGACTTCTGGCAGATCTACCAGCACCTGCCTAGGGAGACCCGCTCCTACGTCCCATTCTTTATCGCAGCATTTTATGCGATGGAGCATTATCAGGAGCACAACATCCGCCCGTACACTGTTACGGTTCCGCTAGCAACTGACACCGTGCATATCAATAGGAAAGTAACCTTTAGTGAGATTAGTACCCTTAGTGGCGTCGGCCTAGATATTATCAGGGATCTCAACCCTCAATACCGTAGAGAGATTATCCCTGGGAATAACGGCACACAGATACTACGGCTACCTACTGCCGATGCCACTAGCTTTAGTATCAAGAAGGACTCCCTCGCTCTCCTCTACAAAGAGAAACTGCCACCTCTCACCACTACTGATACTACGCTTGCTACCACCCACGAAGAAGACAGTGAGCAAGCGCTTGGTGAAACCATTACGCATACTGTATCCAAGGGTGAGACGCTATCAAGCATTGCTCGCAAATACGGCGTCGGCGTCAAGGAGATCAAGGACTGGAATAGTCTACGCACCGACCGACTCAAGAGAGGTCAGAGCCTTCGTATAGAGCAGTCGGGTAGTAAAACCATAGCAAAAGTGACTAAGACCAAGCCAGAACCCGAGTTTAGGTATCATACCGTAAAGCGCGGTGAAACGCTCTCCAGTATCGCTGCAAAGTACAAGGGCGCTACTGTAGCCAAGATCCGTAAGGCAAATGGCATCAGAGGGAATATGATTAGACTTGGGCAGAAACTCAAGATTCCGAGATAGCCTCTCAAAGACTAAGGAGAGAGGGAAGCGACAACGATTTTTGAATATTTCCGTAATGACGATTAATAGATATATATGATGAAGAAGGATTTATCAGAGGCAGCAAGGGCATACCATGCCCTTCCGCAGCCTGGCAAAATAGAGGTACGACCCACCAAACCATACCTTACTCAGCGAGACCTAACGCTCGCTTATAGCCCAGGCGTAGCAGTGCCTTGCTTAGATATAGAGACAGAGCCCGAACAGGCTTACGACTTTACCTCCAAAGGCAACCTAGTGGCAGTGATTTCCAACGGTACAGCAGTACTCGGACTAGGCGATATTGGGGCTCTAGCAGGCAAACCAGTAATGGAGGGCAAAGGTCTCCTATTCAAGATATACGCAGGTATCGATGTCTTCGACATAGAGATCGACGAGAAAGACCCAGTAAAGTTCGTGGAGATTGTCAAGTCTCTAGCGCCCACATTTGGTGGTATCAACCTAGAGGATATCAAAGCTCCTGAGTGCTTCTATATCGAGCAGGAGCTCAAGAAGCAATTGGACATCCCAGTGATGCACGATGACCAACACGGTACCGCCATCATATCTGCCGCTGGACTACTCAACGCGCTCAAGATAGCGGGCAAGAAGATAGAGGAAGTCAAGATTGTAGTAAGTGGCGCAGGCGCTTCGGCTCTCTCCTGTACCAAACTCTATGTAGCTCTCGGAGCGCGTATTGAGAATATTATAATGCTCGACTCCAAAGGCGCTATCCGTAAGGATAGACCCAACCTTTCCGAAGCAAAGGCCTACTTCGCTACAGCACGCGATGTCCATGACCTTGCAGATGCTATCGTAGGAGCCGATGTATTCCTCGGGCTCTCACGTGCTGGAGTACTCAAGACTGAGATGGTACAGCAGATGGCTCCAAGCCCTATCATCTTCGCCCTTGCTAACCCTGATCCAGAGATTACCTACGAAGAGGCTATGGCAGCCCGCCCTGATGTCTTGATGGCAACAGGGAGGTCGGACTATCCTAACCAGATCAATAACGTTATCGGATTCCCATACATCTTCCGAGGTGCACTAGACGTACGCGCCACTGGCATCAACGAAGAGATGAAGATGGCTGCCACGAAAGCCATTGCGGAGCTAGCCCTAGAGCCAGTACCCGAAGAGGTATCACTAGCTTATGGCAATATACCTCTACACTTCGGACCTAGCTACTTCATTCCCAAGCCAGTCGACCCACGCCTGATTCTCCGTGTTTCACTAGCAGTGGCTAAGGCTGCCATCGAGTCGGGCGTTGCACGCAAGGTTATCACCGATTGGGAGGCATACGAAGAAGAAGTATTTGCTCGTGTAGGCAATGTCAATAGCCTAGTCCGTAGGGTATACAACTCTGCGAAGCTCAATCCAAGACGTATCGTCTTTGCAGCAGGCGAGCATACCGTATCTGTCAAAGCAGCAGTAGAAGTGCTCCGACAGGGTATCGGTCAACCTATCATCTTGGGCGACGCCGAAAGCATTCGTCACAAGGCGATGATCAACGAGCTCGACCTCACAGGTGTGACGGTTATCAATCATAGATCGCCAGAGTTCCACGAGAAGAGAATACAGTATGCGCAGCAATTCGCTAAGCAAAACTGGCGCAAAGGTGGGAAGATTAGCGAAGCCCAAGACAAAATGTACGACCCCAACTACTTTGGGATGATGATGGTACAATGCGGAGATGCCGAGGGCATGATTACTGGATTGTATTCAAACTACAACTACCTCAAGGAGGTAGCACTCTCTACAGTAGGTGTCAAGGAAGGCTTCAGCCACTTTGCCACCATGCACATGGTAACGCTCAAGAAAGGACCTCTCTTCCTCGTAGACACGCTTATCAATCAAAATCTTAAGGCAGATACGTTAGTAGATATTACAGTGCTTGCTGCGGATAAGGTAAGATGCCTAGGGCTTGAGCCTAATATCGCACTCGTCAACTTCTCAGACTTTGGAAGCGGCAGCGCAGAATCGTCAGTAGAGGCTCGCAAAGCAGTAGCCATCCTACACGATAAGTATCCCGACCTTCATGTAGATGGTGAGATGCAAGTAACTACAGCGCTCAATCCACAAAAGCGCGATGAAGAGTATCCTGACAATAAGATAAAAGGGCAAAAGGCGAATATCCTCGTCTTCCCTCGCCTTTCTGCCGCCAATGCCTGCTACCAGCTACTAAAGTCGCTAGATAGCACCGAGAGCGTAGTAGGTCCTATCCAGATTGGGCTTGCTAAGCCAATCTACTTCGTAGACCACGGAGCTACAGTCAAAGAGATTGTAGATGTAGCAGCGCTCACCTCATTAGACACCGTAGGCTGTCTCAACTAACAACAGCAAAGCATACACTTTAGCGAATAGGGCTGGTTCCAAGTACGGAGCCAGCCCTACTCTTTACACCTCACCCAAACGTCCTCTACCGAGAAGACACACTCAATATACCGAGTAGAGAAAGTCTCTCCCGCAAGGGACCGGAGTCCCTGACGGGAAGAACTAGAGTCCCTCGCCTGAGGGACTGCCTCTGATATATAGACTACCGTACAGTGCGAACGCTTGTAGAAGGGCACGCATTACGCCAACACAACTTCTCTATAGGGGAAAAATTCTCCTATTAATGCCACCCAGCACAAAACTTCCGTTAATTTACAAGCTAAAACACAGCCTCTCTAAATTTTCTAAGAGAAAGGAACAGAACCTATTTTCTTATATTTTCTCATTAAATATTCATTTTCCACACCAAACTCTCACCCTAATACACCAGACAAAAGTTTGTTATTCTAAAGAAAAATATATATCTTTCGACCACTTTTAGTGAATTCTTGTCATTAGGTATAAGATAACATCTATACCAAAGCTAGATTTCACCAGATATGAGAGATAAATAACACTGACCCGAGTACGATACTTGTGTCACATTAACAATTCAACAAAATAATCAGATCTATGACAAAAATTACACAATTGTCTATTTACTTGGTGGGTTCGCTTCTACTCCTTGTAGGTCTCACCAATTGTGTCCCAAACCAGGACATCAATGCTAAGGGTGACGTAACGACCCTATCTATCAGTAAGGGTGACGTCACCTTTGCAAATACAGGAGGTCAAGAAAAGATAACTATTGAGACCAATAGTGATGCTTGGGACTTCTTTACTAACACTACAGAGGAGTGGCTCAAGGTAACCAAAGAGGGCGACAATGCACTCATCTCTGTATCTGAAAATAAAACTGCTGACGACCGCACAGCGACATTAGTCATCTCAGCCAATGGTGTAAATAAGAATATCAGCATCAAACAATCAAGTGCTGATGTCATCTTCACTTTATCAGAAAATAATGAATTGGTTCTCCCTGCACAGGGCGGTATAAAGATCGTAGCAGTTGAGTCCAACAACGCTTCATGGCGCCTAGAGCCTCTTGCAAGCGAGATAGAGTGGCTTAGCATAAAGGGCGGTAACGGGCAGAGCGATATGCTCGTAATAGAAACCACCACTAATCCTAGCTTTGAAACTCGTACGGCAGAAGTTATTGCCACACTTAGCAATGGCACAAAGAAACTTATCTCCATCAAACAAATAGGGACAGCAAAGTATCTGCTACCATTTGACCAAGACTGGAGAGAGTACAGTGAGTATAACCTCATACAGCACGAGCAAGCTCGTGGATCTGTAATGCAGCAATATGCTTTTCCTCAAAAGGGAGATGCTTTTTCATCACCTAAGAAAGGGAAGATCATATTCAATACGTCTAGTAGCGTTATGCCGTTACTGATCTATACAACAACAATAATAGATCCTAAGTATGAACAATCTATCCTCAAGCTAATATATAAGGATACAGAAAATCGTGTGGAGATAGATGAGTACGCAGCCTTTCTAGTTAAAAATAATTATGAAGAAACACCTTCAAGACAACCTGAAAAAAGGCGCCACTTCACAAGGAAAGATGGGAAGGCAATTGCCATTATAGATTTTGACCCTGCCTATGGGGATTTTGCCTTAGTGGGATTTGTACCTGTTTATCCTCAAGAACAAGCCTATGCGACTTTCTCTGTTCTACCAAAGGGAGCAAATGGAAAAGTTTACGACACAGTTTTCAACAAAAAAGATAAGAAACTTGACGATGTTCTTCGTCTAGAGAAGAGCCTTGGGAGTACAGAGAAAGCGAGAAAGATGAATGATGCTCCCTACGATCAAGAAATCGAAAATATATTGTTTGAACCAAAAGCAAATCAGCAACTTAAGACAGAAGAAGAAAACTTACGCTGGTATGGCTTTTACCACCACACTCAGTCTAAGATTCAGTTTGCACCTGAATACTTAGGATCTGTCAATGAGTACATCTTGTTTTTCAAGGAGTACACCCGAGCCGTTTATCTCAAGCCTAAAAACTCTGGATGGGATGTAACGGAAGAGTTCCATAAACTCCTCAAAAAAGAAGGTTACTCATTCTTGCGCAATCTCAATGGTACACAGCTGTATTTAAAAGAAATAAAGGATGCTAAAGAAGTCCTACACGTCACCTTTAGCAATAATATCAACGACCCGATAATGGGAGGAAATCCTCACGTTCAGATAGGCTACTTCCAAATACCTAATGAAAAAGAAGGATCTTCAGCTAAACCTAACTTTAGCAGTCACAAATATCCTGAGTATCAGTTTACACGTCTGAAGTCAGGCGAATATCAACTGATATTGATAGAGGGAGACAACACCTCTCCTCTGTTTCAAAAGTAAGAATTGCATTTAAGACTAAAAGAATTGTCAGATGAAAAACAGAATACTTCAATGGTGTGCTCTTCTCTGTACACTTGTCTGTTTGGCAAGTTGCCAGAAGAGTGATACC
Organism: Porphyromonas levii DSM 23370; assembly: GCF_000379925.1. Taxonomy (GTDB): domain Bacteria; phylum Bacteroidota; class Bacteroidia; order Bacteroidales; family Porphyromonadaceae; genus Porphyromonas_A; species Porphyromonas_A levii. The sequence goes on from NZ_KB904261.1 coordinate 53,452, forward strand.
TCGAGAAAAGGCAACACGCCCCAGACGATTGAACTATCTTCTGAAAGCATAGAGCTTGGGAAGATAGAGACAAGTGCGGAGGTGATGGTAAAAGCCTCAGCGACTTCTTGGAATGCCTTCTTTACCCCCGAGGTAAAATGGGCTTCGATAAAGCAGGAAGGGGATAAGATCATGATTACTACTGATCTCAACCTTACTTCCCAGCCAAGAAGCACCACAATAGTGGTTACCTCGGAGGGCGCAATGAAGAAAGTAAGCCTACGGCAGAGTGCTGCCGACGCAGCATTGACACTAACCAATAATGTAGTCAATGCCCCTATCCGTGGAGGACTAATAACAGTAGAGGTAAAGGCGAACACTACCAAATGGTCACTCACAGACCTCCCGAAAGGGAACGATTGGATTGAAGCAAAAGCCGACAAAAAAGCAGGACTTATCTATCTAGAGGTTAAGCCTAATAAGACAGTTGAGCAAAGAGAGGTTGTTATCGGCATCAATGTTGAGGGTGGCGACAAGAAAGAGATGACGGTCACTCAGAAAGGTCGTCTAGCCTATGCGCTCCCTTTTGAACAAAACTTACGCGTATTTGATGTAGGAGCTATCATCAGGCACGGGGTAGAAAAAGGCTATATACTTGGGTTTTATTTACCTTCAGAAGAGACATGGCTAGGAAAAAGTGACCACGTACTATTCTTCCTTACGGGACTAGAGAAAACGCCCACAATTATCTACAGAAGAAGCGCAGAGTATGTTCTAGCATACCAGACGGCTGAAGTTCCAATCGCAGATAAGACGGAACTTCAAAAAGGAGGTGGCTATCGTACTTTTCTAGAGGCAAATGGCTATAAAGAAAGACATGGTTCCACTGATGAAAAGCCAAAGCTTGAAAACCAAGATGGCTCACTATGGCTAGATCTTAAAGCAGTAAAAGACAAGTTTGACTCCTCAAAGGTGATAGGGTATGTTGCTCAGTTTATGCCTCAGATCATTCAAGACAAGCCTTATGAGACCTTCCCTAAGCTCCCTCTAGAGCCTACGGATCTAATTAAGATGCTCAACAACTCCAATTATCACTTCAGCGATGTAAAGAGCTTGGAAGAAGGACTTGGTAGCACTGTTTTGCATCACTTGACCGTTAAAGACGTGGATCCTTCTCATCAGTATTGTAAAAATGACGATGAGACCATCCATATGGTCTATAAAATAAAGAAAGATAAAACTGATAAGCATATTGCAGACTATAGATTCTCTAGCTACAATGTTACATTAATTGACAAACATGGGGCGAAAAACGTAGTGCCAGAGTTTATTCAATCCATGAATATGCTTCGACTCTGCTTCGTTGATTATAACTTAGGAGTATTTATGCCTGATGAAAAGTCATATAAAGTAACACGAGAATTCAATGACCTACTCGTTGCTAATGGATTCAGGTATTCAGGTATAAGACGAGATGGCATAGATTATATTCGTGAGTCCGACAATATGTTATTACGGATTCAGATGTTCTTAGGCTCAGAAGCCCAAAAATGGTTTGAAGGGCATGACAAGATGATGTCATTGACATTAACTCGTCCTGAAAGCAATCTCAAAGCTGCCATAGCAGCAGACGACCAGTTGTTTTATGAAGCTGCTATGCGAGGGGAATACGCCGAGAGACACTTCGTTAATGATATCCTCAACGCTTCCCATTGTTTCTCCCCTATTCTAAAACAAATGAAGAACTAACACCCATTATGAGAAGAAGATTAAAATTATATACCACTATACCACTACTCTTTTTGCTCTTTACTCTCCATAGCTGCGCCAATAGTAGAGAGGAAATAAAGGAGAAGAATCAAGACGTAGTGGAGAATTCCTCCTCTGTTCCTTTTAATATGACAGAGGACGAAATGGCAGCTCTGCGAGCCAATAATATCACACGAGGACAACTTATCATAAAGCTATCCGACTCTGGATTGAGAAGCTTGGGGGACTATCGAGTAATGCCTGAGGAGCTCAACCTAAGAAGTCTCCCTAGTGAGACTCAGTGTATTTTAAGAAGTATCGGCACCAAGAGAATGACGCGACTATTTCCACCTGCAGGTGAATTTGAAGAGCGCACAAAGCGAGAGGGACTAGACCGTTGGATGATACTTGAGTTTGATGAACAGCAAGAACTACCCGAGACTCGCTCGATAGTACGTAGTCTGGAGGACTTTGAGTATGTCGAATTCTCATATGTTCAAACGCTTCCTAAGGTAAAGGTCACGCCTATGTCTGCCGACGAAATTCCTAAGGAAGAAAAGGCAGATGCAATCTCTGGTTTCAATGACCCCTTCCTATCCCTACAGTGGCACTACTACAACAATGGTACCAGAGTGTACTCTAAGCCAAGAGCAGATATCAACCTCTTCGAAGCTTGGGAGGTAGAGACAGGTTCACCTAAGGTTAAGGTATGTATCGTAGATGGCGGCATCGACCTCAAGCATGAAGACCTAGTAGATAATCTCGACATAGAGAATAGCTACAACTTCATTAAAGATAAAGATGGGAAAGACCATGGCAAAAACATATATCCAGACGTTGATGGTCACGGAACCCACGTAGCTGGTACTGTTGCCGCTGTGAATAACAACGGGAAGGGTGTCGCCGGTATCGCTGGTGGAGATGGAAAAGGCAAAGGTATTCGCCTAATCAGTGCTCAGGTATATGGCTATAGCAATGATAAAACACCTCCTTCGTCCATAGGTATCAAATACGGTGCAGACCATGGCGCCGTTATCAGCCAGAACTCTTGGGGCTATAGATATCCAGGACCTCGCCAAGTACTTCCACACGATAAAGAGTCTATCGACTACTTTATCAAGTATGCTGGCATGGATAAGGACGGCAAGGAACAACTCCCAGACTCTCCTATGGCAGGAGGAGTAGTGATATTTGCAGCTGGTAATGACTACGTAGGCTATGATGCCTCTCCTGCTATGTATTCAGAAGTAATTGCTGTATCATCTATGGCAAGTGACTTCACCAAGTCGGAGTTTACCAACTATGGTAGTTGGGTCGATATCATGGCTCCAGGTGGAGACCAAGGCAAGTTCGGGAAGTTTGGTGGTGTCTTCAGCACATTACCGAAGAATAAGTATGGATTTATGCAGGGGACTTCCATGGCTTGTCCTCATGTATCAGGCATTGCCGCATTGGTCGTTTCCAAATATGGCAAGCAGGGCTTTACCAATAAACAACTTAAAGAGATGCTCACTACAGCACTGCGTCCTTACGACATCAATGCGCTCAACCATGCCAACTATCGTGGGAAACTTGGTGCCGGATACATAGATGCCGCTAGAGCTCTAGACGCTAAAGGGGCAAACAATACTGCTCCTGCAACCCCAGCCAACGTAGTCGCTACTGCAGACTATACCTATGTAGACTTTACATGGGATGTATCTAAGGATGCCGATGCGCACAACCAGGTAGCACAGTTCTACGACCTCTATATTACCGACAAGGCTATCACCAACGATAGTGAGCTAGACCAGCTTACCCCTATCAAGATCTTCGGTGAGACCCTCAGGGTAGGACAAAAGGTAAAATACACCTCTGATGAACTTACAGACGAAGGCAAGTACTTCTATGCTATCCGTGCTGTCGACCGCTGGGGTGCTAAGTCTGGTATCGTAAAGGGTGAGTTCCAGACCAAAAAGAACGAAGCTCCTGCCGTCATTAGCGGGCTATCCGATATGCCTCTTACCCTCACCAATAGGTCTACCCTAGACCTCGTACTAACCGTGAAGGATCCAGAGGGTCATAAGTGGACTCTCGACAAGAGTGGTATACTCAAGGGCGTAGTGATAAAGCGTAATAGTGGTGAAGATAAAGTCAATATCACTATCTATCCTGAGCAGCCTGAGGGTGAATACACCTTTACCCTAAAGCTCATCGATGAGCACAAGAAAGCTAAGGAGTACCCTATCACCTACAAGGTGGTCAAATACCAAGCGCCTAGATTTGTAGGATCCAAGGATATTATCGTAGGTCTCAAAGACAAAGGCTATAAGATTGCCCTTACCGATATTATCTCTTTTGCCCAAGGGATGAAAACAGCAATCTCTATCACAGGAGCAAAAGACAACATCATCGATGCCAAGGTCAATGAGGGCATGCTTATCCTCGACCCTAAGGCTATTGGGGTCTCTCCTTTGACACTCACTTATGATGATGGGATTAATAGATCAAGCTCTGATCTGAAGATTAGCGTAGTCCAGGATATAGAAGCCTCAGTATATCTTCTTTACCCAATACCTACCAAGACTGAACTAAATATAGCACTCAATAGAGAGCTCAAGTCTGCAACCTTTGTGATTACCTCTGTAAGGGGAGAGGTATTGCTCAGAGAAGAAAAGATCATCGATAATCGCCACCATGTGACCCTTGATGTACATAAATTGGTAGCTGGCACCTATACCCTAACAGTGGTATCGGCAAAGGGCACCTATCGCACCTCTTTCCTAAAACATTAATATCCAATTAGATTATTATAGAGATGAAAACAAAGCTATTTATCTCCGCACTGCTACTTTCTTGGGTATTGAGTGCATCGGCTCAGATAGGTCGTCCTCTCCCAGTATTGCAAAGCAACCCCGATGCTCGCACAGCGGCTATGGGCGGAGCCACAGGAGCGAAAACAGATAGAATGTATCTATTTAGCTCTCCCAGTGCTATGCTCTTTCAGGATCAGAAACTACGGTTTGACTTCAGTACAGAAATGTACCCCAAGGTTCAGGACATCACAGGGCGTACTATGCAATACAACCTTACTGGAGCCTATCATTTTCTAGACCGCCATGCAGCATTCCTAGGCTTCAGATACCAGGGTGGCACTGAGCATACCTATATAGATGGCAATCTAGAGAGCAATAGAGTCGTTGTCAAGCCCTTTAATTGGATCATCGACGCTGGCTATGCATTCAAGCTTAGCGAACAATTCTCGGTTGATGCTTCTGCTAACCTCATTGCCTCATGGATTGGTAAGGGTTCCTACACTGGCAGCTTTGCTCTTGGAGTTTACTACCAAGGCGACGTAACCCTTGGCTATATCCCAGCAATAGCTAGCGTAGGGCTGAGGGTAATGGACATAGGTGCACCTCTCTCATATAAGGCGGAGGGCATGAGCTATGCTCTACCTACTTCGCTCCAATTGAGCGGTGGGCTAGATCTCCAGCTGACTCCTAAACATCAAGTAAACCTACTTGCAGGTACTCGTTATTTCTTCCTCCCCAAGGAGGCGAGTCTATTCACCATGGGGCTAGGTACCGAATATGGGTATAAAGGTTTCCTCTTTGCTCGTGCAGGATTCCAGTATGGTCAGCATGCACAATCCTTTGGTACACTAGGTCTAGGTGTTAAATACCAAGGTATTACACTCGATGCTGCCTATAGGATTTCTACCGCAAAAGATTTTGGAGTAAATACGCTCCTCATATCCCTAGGCTATAGCTTCTGAGCATAGGCCTACTTACAGAATAAAGCAAGAGGGTGCTGAAGACTTCTTCGGTGCCCTCTTTTTTCATGCTAGCTATCCTGAATCGTACTCGGTATTGGTCATATAAAGAGACTGTTGCACGGCGGCGAACTACTGCGTTACTTTCGACTTTCGGCTTCGGTCACGTACGTGAGTACGCTCCCGTCAGCCTCAGTCTCAGTGCCTTGTATTTCACCACCGTGCAACATTCTAAAATATACGACCCCTACGTCTCAAAATGACGACCGACCTAGATTCATTGACTACTATAGGAGATAACAGATAGAAAAGGTAATATTCCGTCCTTGCTGCTGATAAGGGCTGATGGATGCCACAAAATACCTACTTATAGGGATACCCTATTATTCATAATCTTTTTATCTTTGCGTCAATGTTAAAGGAGCATTCTATCCTTGATCTTGCACACATCCATCTTGCCTAGAAGATTGCTCCTGGATACATTCCTATCCATCCTTAGAGATCGCTCGTTATCGCTAGGTATTACCACGGATAGGAGGCTGTTTATTTATTACATATTACATACATGTTTATATTTATGATTCGTCATCTCAAAAGGAGCATACATCTCCTTTTCTTCTTGTGTTTTGCGCTTTCCTGGTTAGCGCCGCAGTCTGCACTCGCTCAGAAAAGTAGTAAGGTAAGGGTTCAAGTGGTAGAGCAGGATACTGGCTATCCTATCCCTGGCGTGGTCATCAAGTGCGAAAAGTCGGGCTTTGTGACTGATGCCGATGGTTATTGTTCCATCCCCACCTCATCCTCCTCTAAGATAACCTTGTCTCTCAAGTCCTTGGGGTATAAAGAAATCAAGTCCCATACCTATCAGTATCGGGCGGGCAAAACTCTTGTGATCAAGATGGTGGCATCAGTCGAACTCCTCAAGGAGGTCACCGTAGTCTCTGAGCGAAGACACACCACCAATCAGCAACACTCCGTGAAGATTAGCAAGAAAGACATAGAGAAGGCGCCCTCCCTTACGCTAGCGAAGCTATTAGAGACAGTACCTGGTGTGAGCTCTATCAGTTCGGGTAGCAATATCTCCAAACCAGTGATACAGGGGATGCACGGCAGCCGTATCCTATTGATGAATAATGGTGTGCGCCTAGAGAGCCAGACTTGGGGCGACGACCATGCCCCCGAGATTGATCACACGGGTGCGAGCCTTATCGAAGTAGTCAAAGGAGCAGAGGCTATTCGTTATGGTTACGGAGCAGAGGGCGGTGTCGTCCTCTTCAATCAAGCGCCATTGCCCTATGGACACCAAAAGCTCTATGTTGGCGGCAAACTTAATACAGGCTTCGAAAGCAATGGTAAGGGCTATGATATGGCAGGGAGCCTCAATCTCGGATACAAAGAGTGGGGACTCAGGCTCCATGGCATGTACAAACGCACTGGGGACTACTCCACAGCAGAGTATATCCTCAATAATACCGGCATACAGAACCTGAGTTTCTCGGGCACAGCAGGATACGAAAACAAGTGGCTCACAGCCACAGTCTACGCCAGCCTTTATTTCCTCCGCTCGGGTATCTACTATGCGAGCAAGATATCAGATGTCAACCAACTCCTTGAGCGTTTTAAGGCGGGGAGGCCCGAAGAGGACTCCTTCAAACCCTTCTCCTATCGTATTGAGCCACCGCTCCAGCAGGTACAGCATTTCACGGTAAAGGGCGATATAGAAGCGCGCATCCATCCCCGACATACGCTACAGCTCAAGCTCTCCTACCAAGACAATCTCCGTGAAGAGTACGAGAATAGAAAGATAGCTGCTTACAGCTGGCTTCCTGTACAAGACCTTCGCCTCATCACATACAACGGCGACCTCTCTTGGGACGGCAGGTGGAACTTCTGGGGTATGAATACCCAAGCAGGTATATCGGGGATGTACCAGTACAACCTCAATTATCCTGGGACTAAGCAACCCGCCTTTATCCCTAACTATGCTGCCATGACCGTGGGTACCTTCTTCCTCAATAAGGTAACCATTGGCAACCTACAAGCCTCTATAGGAGCAAGGTACGACCTCAGGGCAATGCATGTGGATGGTTATAAGAGTCTTACCAACTTTGAGTACTTCAACGACTTCATGGTACACCAAAACGTGACCGGCACACTCGCAGCTCACTACCAGATTACCAATAACATTGATGTAAGGGGCAATATTGGTTTGGCTTGGAGACCTCCGAGTATCAATGAGCTCTATGCCGCAGGACTCAATCACGGTATCTACTGGGTGGTAGGTAATCCCAATCTGACTAGTGAAGTGGGCTATAAGTCTATTCTAGCAGGACGGTACCATAACGATTGGCTCTCGGTGGAACCAAGTATCTTCTACCAGCGCATCAATAACTACATATACGACAATATTGGAGAAGGAAAGGATCGCTTCCACAATCATCCAAGTGGCAAGTACCCCAAGTTTATCTTCACCCAAGACGATGCGCAGTTTTTAGGAGGCGACCTCACGGTCGTCGTAGCGCCGCTTGCTGGTCTGTCGTTTACAGCCAAAGGTGAGTGGATCAACGCCCGCAACCTTACGACCAATGCTTGGCTCCCATTTATGCCCTCGGATAGGTATTCTCTCGAGGCCAACTATTCCTTTGACTTCGGCAAGGGAGAGCAGAAGAAGTGGCACGCAGGCATTTCTCTTGATGGTAAATATGTAACGAAGCAACATCGCTTCGACCCAGAAAAAGACCTAGTACCAGATAGTCCTCCAGCTTATGCCCTACTCAATGCCCAGGCAGAACTCAAGTACGACCTCCCCAATGCTCGGTATATTCAGTTCATGCTGATGGGAGATAATATCTTCAATACCTTATATAAGGAGTACACCGACCGCTTCCGCTACTATGCCCACGCACGAGGGGCACAGATTTCCTTACGCACAATCATTTCTTTTTAAGATAATAAGAGAGATATGACACAATTAAGAAAGCTATTATACCTACCCCTAGTGGTACTACTTACTGCAGGATGCTCCAATGAGCGTATGAAGAGCATATTGGCACCTATCGTGGTGGCACCAGAGTCTAGTATCGAGCGCGATGTCCGAGGGCACGAGCAGATCTACTCAGTACAGGCAATCCTCAGATATGCACGAAAGACAAATAAAGGCACCTATCGTGCTTACGACCTTAGCCAGCATGAAACTCCATTCCCTATCTATCAAGAGATTACGCTAGACAAAGATGAGACTGGAAGTCTCAGTATCAGTTCTAACAGGAAACACTTCGATGTGATTAAGGGGAAGGACATATATTATGCCTTAGAACTCAAATATTTCGATATCAATGGCAAGCAGATTAATTACCAATTTTCTCGTTATGATACAGAGAAGGAGGGAAAAGAAGGGGCTGAGGATTATAACACCCTTATGGTACACCAGACGCTCTTTACTCTACACAACTACTCTCTTGACAAAAGCACTGTAGTGTACCCAATGTCTCTTGATAGCTTGTATTACGATAAATATCTTTACCAGTTCGATGAGCAAGGCAAACCCAGACGGGCCTCTATGGCTTCGCCATTTGTCGTTTATGCACCTGAAAAAGGGCATGAACCCAACCAGCTTCGTTACAACCATTTACTCGCTCAGAAGGCCACAGAGAATGCCATCTCAGATCGGGCAACACAGCCATTTGTAGATCCGAAGAGTGCACAAACCTACTATCTATACAGAGCTTTGGGATTGCCTGAACTGGCTGCAATTACCCCCGAAGTATTCTCTTATGAATACCGAGATACAGACCCCGTTCAATCAGAATTAGGGAGTATAGTTGTAGGTTCTGATGATTTAGGAAGACTACGTATAGGGAAACCGGTAAGCTTACTCAGACAAAAGCGATCGCTACTCCCCGGTGCCATGAGAGACGCCTTGGGTTTTAAAGGTGTACTCCAATTCAAGCAATCTGGTATTGCTTTCCAAATGCGGATATCTATAGCTCATATTCTGACCCGGGAAGGGAAGTATGATCTCTGGAGTAACCCAAATCATCTCCGTTATCATTACCAGATTTCTAGTGCTTGGAATAGCTTCGATATGGACTTTCCACTGCCCTTTAAGGTAATCGCAGATCTAGATGGAGAACGAGATTCTTTTGTTGAGAGTCTGCAAAGATTTTACCCTAATGCGACCTCTGAAGAGGTAAGTCGTATGATTGACAACTCATCTGACTACTTCCATAGGATTCCTTCTACAACAATGTAGTACCTCAAACATATGAAAAGAAATATTTCAACACACGTTTTTACCCTCTCCACTCTTCTCTTACTTCTTACTTCTTGTGGAGAGTTTGTCTTTGGAAGAATAGAAGTAGCTCCAGAGGATGACCCACGTATCCAACACAAGATACCGAGAACTAAGATGGATCTTTACCAAGGGAAGAAAAATGAAACACCTAACCTTAGTAATCCTGACCCCAATGGAGCCTTTGCAAACTGGGGTTCGTGCTATCTCATGTTCAAGGAAGGGCATGACCATGGTGATGGCATGATGCATGGGAACTATGTCTACGAGAAAGGACCCTGGCCACAAGAGGAGTTCCTCGAGGTCTTCAACCGCCCAAGTGGACAACATCCTGAAATAGTACTTGATAGCAAGTCTATAAACACCTATCTAGAGAACGAGCGTAAGCTAGAGGCACCTAAGCATATTCGCCTTATCGGAGGTGCCAAAAGACGTTGGGCATTATTGCTTAATTTCTTCGACAAGGAGGGGAATTTGATGAACGACTCTATCCTTAAGCACTCCAACGAATACCAGATATTCTATTGCATCAGTGATTTAGATAGTGAGGGAGAACCTTACGATGTAATGGATGTAAGATGGCAAGGAAAAGGGCAGCTAACACCCACGGAAGAGCCAAAGCACCCTCGAGGGGAAGAGCCTATCCCCTCTCCTTACTTTAAGGACAAAAAAAGCCTTGAAGAGAGACAGAAACACACACCCGAAGTGTTCCAGTACACTTACCGAGACACATGGAGGAAAGACGATATGGCAAATGGTGTCAATGCTTTTTATAACATCAAACTTCTGCCACCTCTTACAAAAAAAGAAGCCGAGAATGTGGATCAGTGCGACATTGATTGTGTGGGACTCAAAGGACACTTTTCATTCGATTGGGGATGGGACAACGGAATTGACGCAAAGCCATGGGTGGAAAAAGATCGCATAAAAAAATCAGATGATAGTTTCTTTCGTCCGTACACTCGTGACACACATTTACTACCGAAGTTCTATCTTGCTGTGCGTGTGATGAAGCGAAAAGATGGAAATAAACTATTGGTTAAAGCTCCCGAAAATAGGAATTATTACAAAGCGAGAGGAGCAGAAGCTATGGAGTGTTCGCCACATACTGGACCTATAGACCCTAGCGGTTGGGAAGAAATCATTAGATTTAATATTCCTGTTTGTCTTATCGCAGATGCCTTTGATAGCGACCCTACATCGCCTAATGCCTACGAACCCTTCTATGTGAGTATCGCGAAAGAGATACGAGTAACGCCAGAAGAAGCATATGAGCTGAGCAGAAACAGAGTTGTTGTCGGCAATGACGGATCAGGGGGGCAAGGCTATGGCTCTTTCTTCCTATGATACATTATATAATTTATAAACATCACTTATATTGTTATGACAAAAGTTAAGTTCTTTCTAAGTATTCTTTTACTCTTCTCCCTACTTCCTGGGTGTAAACCCAAAGTAGGTAACAGACCTGACATCCCTACGTCTCAAACAAAGCTAGATCATCTCGTTATCTGGGAGGTCTTTTACACAGGTAGCTGGCAAGCCAGAAATGGTAGTCGGGAAGCTCGTGGATATGCAGATATGAGACCTATGTACATAAAGATTTTTAATCCGACAGAGGAGACTAAATATCTTGATGGTTTGGGGCTGGCTACATCAGCTCATCTTAACACGGACTATTCCGAGATAAAACTCGAGAATCCCGAGCAAGACTTTTGCAAAACCAACGCTGCATTGGGAGAGATTCTTCGATTCCCCGGGAAAGGTCAAGAATATCCTATTAAGCCAGGAGAAACCATTTTGGTAGCCAAAATAGCTCGAGACTTCACGAAATCTTCAGAAAATGGAGATGATGAAGAAACCGAAAAAGGGAATCCTCTATCCCTAGATCTAAGCAAAGCCAACTTTGAGTGGTTCTCTATGACTGAGCAGTTTGAAGAGGATAACAGTAAAGACAACCCAAAAGTCCCTAACCTCGAACGGAAATTCTTTTATGAAGAAGATGAGTCGAAAGGGCTTAACCCTACTAATAGGACCCTGATTCTTTTTGAAGCAAAGGATAAAGAGTACTTTGAAAAAATAGGCAAAGAAGAGTCTGAGTTTTACAAAGAATACACTATTACCAGACACGCTGCTTCAAATACGTATGATGAGTTTTGGAAATCTCCGATAGTGCCGAATGACTGGATTATTGATGCAGTAAACATCTCTCCTATCAATGCATACAAAATGAGGAACGTTGATGAGAAGATTGACGGAGGATGGTATGGGGTATTTCTACATAAGTGGTCTGTAAACTCTATGAAGCAGGAGCACACAGGCTTAGCCATAAGACGCAAGTGGAATGGCAAGATCTACGAAGATACCAACAACTCTTCCCATGACTTTGAAGTCGTCAAAGCCTCACTCGAAACAGCAAAACAAGGCGAGTCGGCAAGTACCCAAAAATAATGCGGTAGATCATCTAAAAATCTATCCTTAGACATTGTACATGGAGAGAGGAGGGGGACGACTCCGGAGCGTAGAGCTCTTTGCCCCCCCTTCTCTCTAGCATCTTGACACCGATAATAAATTTGTAAAGTTATGATAAAAGTTAAGTTTTACATCGTTATACTATCCCTAACTGCACTCCTTGTAGGCTGTAAGCCTAAGGCAAACGGAGGAGATAATCCTGACCCACATAGCTCCAAGACTCAGCTAGACCATCTCGTAATATGGGAGGTCTTCTACTCAGGAAATTGGCGTTCTCGCACAGTCAATGGAAAAGAATATGGGTATCATGACCCCAAACCAATGTACATCAAGATCTTCAACCCCACTGAAGAGCCTAAATATCTTGATGGGTTGTGCATTGCGGTTTCACGCCATACAAACAATACTCTCACACAGACCAAGTTTGATAAGCCAGAAGACAATTTCTTCAAAACCCACTTTGCGGCAAATGAAATTCTACAAATCCCAGGAAGTGGGAAGGAGCATATCATCAAGGCAGGTGCAACTATCGTTATTGCCAAGATGGCGATTGACTTTACTAAGCCCAATCAGAATTCTGAGGAGGAGGGCAATCCCCTATCAACAGACCTCTCTAAAGCAAACTTTGAGTGGCTCACCTCAGACCAAATTAAGGAAGAAGACTGTGAGGATAATCCCAATGTTCCCAACCTTAAACGGGGTTTCTTCTTAGACGAGGACTTCAAGTTTGATCCCACCAATAGAACCTTAGTCCTTTTCGAAGTAAAGGATAACGAGTACTTCACTAAACTGGGCACCAAGGATCCGACTTACTTCAAACACTATTCGATTACCGAACGACATCACCATGGCGCCCTTTACGATAGTAATACGGAAGCTCCTGTAGTGCCTAATGAGTGGATTATTGATGCAGTAAACATATCCCCTCTGAACGACTACAAGATGAGAAATATTGGCGAGAAGATTGATGCCGGATGGTTTGGCGTTTCGCAAAAGACTTTAATTGACGCGAAAAAGAAAAAAGAAGACACAGGTAAAGCCATCAGACGCAAGTGGAATGGCAAGAGTTATGAAGACACCAATAACTCCTCTCTAGACTTTGAAGTCGTTAAAGCCTCTCTAGATAAAGCACAGCACAATCCGTCGGCAAATGCTAAGTAATAACGGCAATATACAATAATTACCATTCAACTCAATCATTTCCCAGTAGGAAGGAGTCTAGTGAGGACTCCTTCCTACTTTACTCTCTCCCAGTGATGATTTCCAAGAGCTAACAGTTATTGGCTATTCCCTCTTGAAAAGCGCTTGGAATTTTAGTACATTTGCAGGGTATTGTAGATAAAAGGCTGCTATAAGATTGGAATTATGTCCGAGAATAAACATAAGAAGGGTGGGACGCCTAGTTTTGTACACTCACGACTGATAAGTATCATCAGTATCTCGATGGTGCTTTTCTTATTGGGCATCGTAACGATGCTGGGATTGGTAGGTAATGGACTGAAGACGTATGTCCGAGAGAGTGTCAACTTTACAGTAGTGCTTTCGCCTGAGGCTCAGCCCGAGGAGATTAGTATCATGGAGGCTCAGCTAAAGCAGGAGCCTTTCGTAAGGGACATTAAGTATTTCTCCAAGGAGGAAGCACTAGCAAGCCTTACGGAGGAGTTGGGCGAAAGTCCTGAGGAGTTTCTTGGATGGAATCCGCTTTCGCCAACGTTTGAGATTACCCTGAAGGAAGCGTACATCTCGGAGCGTGATAGTATCACCAAGGTAGAGCAAGCTCTTAATAATTACTTGCTCACCCAATCACTAAGCTACAAACAGGATCTAGTAGAGCAAATCAATACCAACATACAGACGCTAACGATTGTGATGATTGTACTATCAGTATTACTCCTACTCATCTCTATTGTACTCATCAACAATACCATACGACTCCTAATCTACTCCAAGCGTTTTCTTATCTACACCATGAAGCTAGTCGGAGCTACCCCACGCTTTATCCGCCGACCTTTTGTGCGCTACAATATATGGAGTGGCATCATGGCTTCTATTGTTGCCAGCTGTTTTCTCGGTCGGTTATGGTATCACTTGACAACCAATTACCCACTGATGCAGACGGTACTAACGCTCCATAATGGATTGATTGTACTCGGGGTGGTATTTATTCTTGGCATACTGATTAGTTGGTTCTCAGCCTCTAGAGCAGTAACCAAGTACCTGAGAATGAATGTAAATAAGCTCTACAGAGCTTGACGACATACAGACGACACACATATAAAAATAATGAGTAAAGAGAAAGGTCTGAAGACGTATGGCTTCAGCAAAACTAATCTAGGAATCCTAGTCGCATCTATTCTCCTGATAGTGCTGGGGTATACCCTGATGGCAGGGGGGAAATCGGAGGATGGTGTGAGTTTCAACCCCGAGGTCTTTAGTACGATACGTATAAGGGTAGCACCTGTAGCACTCACCATAGGATACATTGGCATCCTCGTGGCTGTGCTATGGAGAGGCAAGAAATCTAAAAGCGCTGACCAGAGGAAGGAGGGTTCAGAGGCATGACAATATTTGAAGCTATTGTACTTGCGATAGTAGAGGGAATTACGGAATTTCTCCCAATCTCGAGTACTGGGCACATGGTGATTACCCAAGCACTTATGGGCATTGAGAGCACGGAGTATGTGAAAGCGTTTACCGTGATGATACAATTTGGTGCCATCCTATCTGTGGTGGCGCTATATTTCAAGCGCTTTTTCCGATTCGATCTTCCTGCCGATATGTGGCATGGCAACCACTCCAATGCCAGGAGGGCTCTGAGCCTATTTAGGTTTTATTTCCTACTCATCGTGGGCGTGGTACCTGCAGCTATCTTGGGACTACTCTTCAATGACTGGGTAGATGAGGTGCTTGGCGAAGTATGGATTATTGCTGCCAATCTAGTGATTGGAGGTATCGTGATGCTCTTCATAGATAAACTGATAAAGCATAATCATGCATCGGAGGTCACCTATCCTAAATCTTTCATTATTGGTCTTTTCCAGACGATTGCCATGTTCTTCCCTGGCATGTCGCGCTCTATGAGTACGATTGTGGGTGGTATGGTGACTGGGCTGAAACGTGAGACGGCGGCGGAGTTTAGCTTCTTCCTTGCTGTGCCAACGATGCTAGGTGCTTTCCTCCTCCAGATTATAAAGTTTTGGAAGGCAGGTACGCTTAATATCCTTACGGATAATATGACTACGCTAATCATTGGTAATGTAGTCTCCTTTATAGTGGCTATGATAGCGATTAAGACCTTTATCAAGTTCTTACAGAAGCATGGGTTTGTGGCTTTTGGCATCTATCGTATTATTATTGGTGGCGTGATACTCGGGATGATTGCGCTGGGTATGGACTTAGCAGTATTTCAGTGAATAACGACCAACAGAAGCAAAATCCCTTTAGCGAAGGGATGTTTGTAGTGGTAGATAAACCACTAAAGTGGACGAGCTTTGATATCGTCAATAAGTTTAGATACCTACTATGCCGTAGACTAGGGATAAAGAAACTAAAGGTGGGGCATGCTGGCACACTGGATCCCCTCGCGACAGGCGTCGTAGTGGTCTGCACAGGCAAGTTCACTAAGCGCATAGATGAGGTGCAGCGGCAGGAGAAGGTCTACACAGCTACAGTACGACTTGGTGCCACTACCCCGAGCTTCGACCTTGAGAGCGAGGCGGATGCCACTTACCCTACAGAGCATATCACTCAGGAGTTAGTAGAAGAAGCGTTGGCACGATTTGTAGGGGAGATAAACCAGGTACCACCGACCTTTTCGGCTGTGAGGAAAGATGGTAAACGTGCCTACGAATACGCACGCAAGGGGCACGACATAGAGCTAGATACCAAACGCATCGTAGTATATAGTATAGAGCTCCTAAGATATGAGCTACCAGACATTGACATCAAGGTCACTTGTGGCAAGGGAACTTATATTAGGGCACTTGCGAGGGATATCGGCGCAGCACTAGGAAGCGGAGGGCACCTAACAGCGCTGCGCAGAGAGCGAGTGGGGACATTCACCACAGAAGAGGCTATTACGGTTGAGGAGTTTAGCGAATTTATAGAGGAAAGTTTAGATAAATACAAGGAGGAATAGAGATTATGGCAGAGTACAAGCTATCCAATTTTAATTTTAAGTTACCTAAGGATCAGATTGCAATGTACCCAGTGAGGCACAGGGATGAGAGCCGTCTACTGGTGCTACATAAGGATACGGGCGTAATAGAGCACAAGCAATTCAAGCAGATTATCGAGTATTTTGGCAAAGATGATCTCTTTGTGATGAATAATACGCGTGTATTTCCAGCTAAGATGGTAGGCAATAAGGAGAAGACCAATGCAATGATCGACGTATTTCTACTCCGTGAGCTCAATGAGCCTATGCTTTGGGATGTGCTAGTGGACCCAGCACGAAAGATTAGGATTGGCAATAAACTATTCTTCGGGGAAAATGACGAGCTAGTAGCCGAAGTGGTAGACAATACTACATCTCGTGGTCGAATCTTAAAGTTCGCCTACGATGGCAGCTATGAGGACTTCAAGAAGACACTCTTCAAACTCGGAGAGACTCCGCTTCCGGACTATATTAAACGCCCCGTAGAAGAGGAGGACGAGGAGCGCTATCAGACAATTTATGCTACAGAGGAAGGGGCTGTGGTAGCACCTGCTGCAGGGCTTCACTTCAGTAGGGAGCTTATTAAGCGTTTGGAACTACAGGACGTCAGATTTACAAATCTCACCCTGCACACCAGCCGAGTCATGTATGATGAAATAGATGTAGACGATCTCTCTAAGTACAAGATGGGATCGGAGCGAATGATTGTTACACAGGAGACTTGTGATGTTATTAATAAGGCAGTTGAGAACAAGAAGCGCATTGTAGCTGTGGGGACTTCCGTAGCCAAGGCTCTAGAGACAGCAGTAAGTATGGATGGCTTCGTAAAACCCTACGATGGGTGGAGTAGTAAGTTTATCTTCCCAGAGTATAAGTATGGTCTACAGAATGCGATGGTAACAGGTTTTCACCTACCTTCTTCGTGGTTGTTGATGCTGGCGGCAGCCTTCGGTGGCTACGACCATGTAATGAAGGCGTACAAGGTTGCCGTAAAGGAGGGCTACCGCTTCGGACAGTACGGTGATGCAATGCTTATCTTATAATACCATTGTATAATATCGAGCAAGGTGAGAGAGCGGGTGTATATAGCTTTAGGGTCAAACATTGGGAATAGAGCATCTATTCTAGCCCAAGCTGTGGGGCTACTCTCGGAGCGTGTGGGGGTGGTAACGGTGGAGTCAAAAGTGGTGGAGACGGAACCAGTAGGATTTGTCTCGGAGCATCCCTTCCTGAATCAAGTGGTAGCGGTAGATACTGAGTTGTCCCCTCTGGAAGTATTGGAGACGACGCAGAATATTGAGCGAGAGCTCGGGCGATGGCGCAAGAGTGTGGATGGCGTGTACCTTGATCGCACTTGTGATTTGGACATTATTCTGTATGGTGATAGGATAATGGAGGAAGCGTTTCTGACAATTCCACACAAGCTCTTCAGGGAGCGCAAGTTTGTCTTAGAGCCTTTGGCAGAGATTGCCCCTGAGGTCATTGACCCTGTGACAGGGAAGCGTATTAATGAGCTATTATGGGACGTATTGTAGCATTGGACATTGGGCGGAAGCGCACGGGAGTAGCTGCCACTGATATTTTACGAATTACCCCCAATGGTCTTGGGTATCAGCCTACAGGCAGTGTAGCTGATTGGCTCAAGGCGTATGCTGAGTGGGAACCTGTAGACCTGATTGTGATAGGCAAGCCAACTCAAGTCGACGGGAGCGACTCGGAGAGTGTGAAGTATATAGAGCCTGTAGTGAATAGACTACAAAAGATATTACCAGACATAGAGATCGTACGGCACGATGAGCGGTTCACCACTGTGTTAGCACATAGGGCAATGATAGAGGGAGGATTAAGTAAGATGAAAAGAAGGGAGAAAGGTCTGGCAGACGAAGTGAGTGCCGTGATTATCCTCCAAGGATTTATGGAAAGTAGATTTTATCAAGAGAAGTACAGATGATACTACCTATATATGTATATGGCACGGACGTGCTGAGGGAAAAGACCAAGGATATAAATGCGGACTATCCTGGGCTAAAGAAGCTGATTGCGGATATGTTTGAGACGATGTACGCATCGAATGGTGTGGGACTAGCAGCTCCTCAGATTGGCAAGGCAATTCGGCTATTTGTCATTGACGCTGACCCTCTCAAAGACGACTATCCAGATAGTGCAGGCTTCAAGAAAGTATTTATCAATCCTGTGATTACCGAACATAGCTCTGAGCTTTGTACGATGCAGGAAGGATGCCTTAGTGTACCCGGTCTTTCCGAAAATGTGGAGCGTCCTAAGCAGATTACAATCAAATACGTAGACGAGGACTTTCAGGAGCATGTGGAGTCCTACTCTGGGTTCAATGCTCGTGTAGTTCAGCACGAGTACGATCACTTAGAGCAGACACTCTTTACCGATCGCGTAAAGCCTATGCGCAAGGCGATGATTAAGAATAAACTTCAGAAGATGTCGCGTGGGCAGGTTCGTGCCGACTATCGTGTGATCACTAAGTAAAAACGGAGACTGATATGGCACGGCTATCTAGGTCTATACTCCTTACCTTCCTTCTCTTTGGGCTGTTTGCCACGAAGGGAACTGCCCAAATTGATACCGATAGGGCGATTACAGTAGGGCGCAATGCACTCTACTTCAAGGACTATGTGCTAGCCATTCAGTACTTCAATTCGGCTATTCAGGCTGACCCTCACCTTGCCGACCCCTACTACCTACGGGGACTAGCCAAGTACAGCTTGGACGACTACTTGGGAGCGGAAGCGGATAGCGATGCGGCACTAGAACGCAATCCATTTATTTATGGGGCACACTATCTGAGAGCAATCTCAAGACACACACTAGGAAAGGACTCTCTAGCGCTACAGGACTACGAAGTAGTGCTTCGGGATAATCCAGATCATAAGGGGACGTTGCACAATTCCGCAATCCTACGTATTGCCTTGAAAGACAATGAGGGGGCGAGAAAGGTACTCGACCATCTAGAGCGCTATTTCCCTGACTATGCTCATGCCTATGTGATTGACGGTGGACTACGACTAGAGCAAGGGGATACCGTGGCAGCACTTAAGTTATTTGAGAAGGCTTTGGAGGTTAGCCCCAGTTTACCCAACGCCTACCTCTCTATGGCGGGTATCGCCTACGACCGCCAGAAGTACACCGATGCGGAAGTCTACATTGATAGAGCACTGGAGTATATGCCTGATCTAGCAGAGCTATATATCAATAGAGCCATCATACGCTTCCAACAATACAATATCAAAGGAGCTATGACCGACTACTCTACAGCTATCGACCTCTCTCCTGAGAATACCCTTGCGCTCTACAATCGGGCACTGCTCCGAAGTCAGGTAGGCGAAACTAATGGTGCACTTGAGGACTTCAATAGGGTGGCAACGCTGGAACCAGGGAATTACTTCGCCCTATTCAATAGAGCAATTCTCTCCAATCAGGTGGGTGAATATCGGCAGGCCGAAGCAGACCTAGACAGGATTATTGAGCGCTACCCTACATTTCTCCCCGCTCTCGTAGAGCGAGCTGATGCTCGGAATGGACTGGGGAAGACAATGGCTGCCAAACAAGACCTCTATGCTGCGAGCAAGATGACTTACGATCAGAAGGCACTCAACGCTGCCACTGCGAAACAAAACACTCAGGATGCTCTGGAGGCAGAGACCAAAGATCGGGTACGTGACGATAAGGATGAGAATATCCAAAAATTCCGTTCGCTCGTCTATGCTAGTAACGATAATACATACGATGAGCTGTATTCAGAAGACCAAGGTATCCGCGGTCGTATTCAGGATTTAGAGGTAGTTGTAGAGCCAGAGCCACTCTTTAGCCTTTCCTACTATGTAGCTGTGGATAAGCAACTCAAAGGGAATACCAACGTCGCTTATTCAGCGCAACTACAACTCCCAGCAGAGGAGTATAACGTCTTAGTCGTTCAGCGTGTACCACAGTTGACTAGTCAGCAACTGCAAGTGCACCTTGATAGCATAAGCAAGTTCGATATCACGAGCAATCAAAGCGCAGATGCGATGATACGTTATGCTCTAGACCAGCTCACGCTCAAGGATCATCAATCAGTCATCGATGTGATGACCCTTGTCATAGACGCAGTACCCGATGACCCTGCCCCTTATTTCCAAAGAGCAGTCTCCAGAGTCCTCGCCTATGAGGCTGATCAAGCGACACACGGCAGAGGGAGCCAGCCGTCTATCATTTTCTCTGAGAGCACCATCTCTACTGAGTACGTGCAGAAGAAGGCAACCATGCAAGAGGCATCTAAAGATCTCTTGAAAGTACTTGAGCTAGTGCCCAACTATGTACCAGCGCTCTTTAATCTAGGGTACATCCATGCAGCACTCGGTAGCTATGACGACGCCATCAAGTACTATTCTCAAGCAATACAAGCTGAGCCAAACCTAGGCAGTGCCTACTACAATCGTGGGCTTTGCTACTACGCGACAGGGGAGAAGGAGAAGGGTGATCGAGACCTCAGCCAAGCAGGAGCTCTGGGGCTCTATAAAGCATACTCTATCATCAAGAGGATGAAATAACGAATAGCGACTGACGGGAACCAATCTGTTGGTTGCCATCAGTCGTTTTATTATTGTCTTTAGGCTGCTGAGCCTATCAAGACATTGGGAAACAAACAAAAGATGAATAATTATTCAGCAATATATCAAGAGCTTTACTCCAAGCTAGGCAATCAGTTGCTAGATACCATTGCCTCAGCTGGCGACGACGTAGGGCAAGAGGTACGCCTCATAGGCGGGGCTGTAAGAGACTTGATTCTTAAGGGAGAAGTCAAGCAAGACCTCGACTTTGTAACCCGAGGGAGTGGTATTCGAGTAGCAGAGCGAGTTGCCGAGCTGCTAGGGCGTGGTGCCAAACTATCTGTATTCAAAAGCTTTGGCACTGCTCAAGTCCACTGGAAAGATCTAGACCTAGAGTTCGTAGGATCTAGGCGTGAAAGCTACCGCAGCGATAGCCGTAAACCGCTCGTCGAAGGTGGCACATTCGAGGAGGATGAGGAGCGTCGCGACTTCACAATAAATGCCCTTTCTATCACCCTCAATGGAGAAGCACGAGGAGCATTCCACGACCCCTTCGGTGGCGTGGCAGATATCCAGAGGAGGGTCATTCGCACCCCGCTTGCACCAGACCAAACCTTCTCCGACGACCCTCTAAGGATGATGAGGGCAGTTCGGTTCGCAAGCCAACTTGACTTTCAGGTAGACGACAATACCTTCCACTCTATCAAGCGTAATGCCACGCGCCTCAATCCACCAGTGGTCTCTATAGAGCGCATCACTACAGAGTTTATGAAAATCATCGACTCTTCCAAGCCCTCAATAGGTTTGGGACTGATGCATCGTAGTGGTCTGATGGAGCAGTACCTCCCTGAGGTCTCTGCACTACAAGGGGCTGAGACTCGTGAGGGCATCGGGCACAAGAACAACTTCGTCCACACTATCATCGTAGTGGACAATGTGGCGAGCGTGAGCGACAATAGCTTCCTAAGGCTTGCAGCTCTATTCCATGATATTGGCAAGCCGGTAACCAAGAAGTTCGAATCGGGTATTGGCTGGAGCTTCTATAACCACGACTTCGTAGGGCAGAAGATGGTCAATCGTATCTTCCGCCGTGTGAAGCTCCCCTTAGGTGAGCGATTGGAGTATGTGAAGAAGCTAGTACGCTTGCACATGCGCCCTGCACAATTAGCAGATGAAGGAGTCACAGACTCTGCTATACGCAGACTACTCTTCGAGGCAGGCGATGATATTGACGACCTAATGACCCTCTGTGAGAGCGATCTCACCAGCAAGAACCCACAGAAGGTACAGAAGTATCTCGACAACTTCGCTATAGTCAGAGAGAAACTCAAGGAGATAGAGGAGAAGGATCGTATCCGCAACTTCCAGCCACCAGTAACAGGCAATGATATCATGGAGGTCTTCCAGCTCCAACCCTGTCGCGAACTAGGACAAATCAAAGACCAAATCAAGGATGCCATACTCGATGGTATCATCCCCAATGAGCGTAAAGCCGCTCTACAATATATGTATAAGATCGTGGAGGAGCAGTTCCCCCACTTTACCGTAGTCAATAGAATAGAGGAGTAACAGATTATGGATAAGCAAAAGTGGTATCATCAGTCATGGGTACAGATTGTAGGCGTAGTGCTTTTATTCCTCGTCATCGCCCTTGCTTACTTCTACCCCGCAGCCTTTGAGGGGCGCCAACTCTTCCAAGCCGATGGGGCAGCTGCCGCAGGCACTGGGCGTGATGTCGTAGAATACATGGAGCAAACAGGCGAGCGCTCCTTCTGGACTGGGAGCCTCTTCGGTGGCATGCCCACCTATCAGATATCCCCATCATACCCAAGCGCTGAAGGCATCAAAGCCGTGCAGAAGATATATAGCCCACGGAGCATACTATTGGGAGAAAGTTACCTCATCTTCATGCTCCTGATTGGCTTCTACATCTTTATGCGGAGCTGGGGAATAAAGCGACAACTCAGCGTAGGGGGCGCTATTATGTGGGCTTTCTCCAGTTACTTCCTTATTCTAATAGATGCAGGCCACATTTGGAAGCTCCTAGCCCTCACATATATTCCCCCTACAATAGCTGGATTAGTACTCGCTTTCCACAGGCGAAAGTACCTCCTTGGTTTCTTCGTTACAGGACTATTCTCAGCCCTTCAGATCTACTCCAATCACATACAGATGAGCTACTACTTCGCCTTCCTCATGCTGGCAATGATTATTGCTTGGGCAATCGAGGCTGGGAGGAAGAAGGAGTGGGCACACTTTGCTAAGGCTTTTGGGGTAGTCGTAGCTGGCGGACTTATTGGTATCGCTATCAATGGCACGAGCCTGTACCACACCTATGAATATGGCAAAGAGACCATGCGCGGCGGACGAGAAATAACGGTATTGGATAATCCAAATGCTACCCAAGTAACCAACAACGGACTAGACCACGCCTATATTACTCAGTGGAGCTATGGGATAGACGAGATGCTCACCTTCCTCATCCCCGATGCGAAGGGTGGAGCCTCAGGTGCTATCCCTGCGGAGGAAGTGCAGAAGAGCAATGTATCCAATCCCCAATTACAACAGATTCTATCCGACCCACGGAGCGGTATGAATAGGTACTGGGGCGACCAACCCTTTACAGCAGGACCGGTATACATCGGGGCTATCGTACTACTACTTGCCCTATTTGGTATGATGGTAGCCAAAGGACCCATGAAGTGGTCGCTCATCGGGGTCACGGCACTCACCATCATGCTCTCTTGGGGACACAACTTCATGTGGCTCTCAGAGCTATTTATCGACTACTTTCCTTTGTACGACAAGTTCCGCACCCCCTCCTCTATCCTAGTGGTAGCAGAGTTTACCCTCCCGCTATTTGCTATCTGGGGACTAGTGCTCATCCTTCGAGAGCCAGCCTTCATACGCAAACATAAAACAGAGGCGATTATTGCCACAGCGCTCACACTTGGCGTAGCGCTAATACTCTATATCATACCAAGCCTATCGGGAGGTTTCCTCAGCAAGTACGAAGCAGACTACTTCTCTACCGTGGCGGCACAAAACCCCGATATGAACCTACTAAGGGGTGCACTCGAGAGCGTTAGAGAGCATATCTTCAAGAGCGATACACTCCGTACCATCAGCTTTCTGATTCTATCAGTAGCGCTCCTCTTCCTCTACGACAGAGAGAAGGTAAGCAAGCAAGTAATGCTGCCCCTACTGGTGCTCCTTATCTTCGTAGACCTATGGAGTGTGGATAAGCGCTTCCTCAATGACGGCAAGTATATGGAGGCGAGCCAAGTAACCGCAAGGGTAACAGAGACTACAGCTGCCGACCAGATGATTCTTGCCGATACAACTCAGTATAGGGTATTTAATACCACCGTCAATACCTTCAACGACGCTACGACTTCGTACAACCATCGCTCTGTAGGTGGCTATCATGCTGCCAAACTACAACGCTACCAAGATATCATCGAAGGATATCTGGTAAAGCGAGACCTCAATGTCCTCCGTGCCCTCAATACCAAGTATTATATCGTACCCGATAGTGTAGGAGTACCGACAGCCGTTACCGATCCCGACACCTATGGCAATGCCTGGTTTGTGGGGTCTGTAAAGCCAGTATCTACTCCAGATGAAGAGTTTACCGCACTAGGGGAAGTCTCCCTCAATCAGGTAGCAGTGCTGGCGGGGAACTTTGCCGACAAAGCGCCAAGTGTAATTACCCCAGATAGCCTCGCCTCAATTAGCTTAGTTAGCTACGCACCCAATAGAGTAAAGTACCGCACCACCAATAACCACGAAGGAGTAGCCGTATTTAGTGAGATCTACTACCCTCACGGCTGGCATGCGACTATAGATGGGGCTCCTACCGAGATACTTCGTGCCGATTATATCCTTCGCGCACTTGTGGTACCACAAGGGGAGCACGAAGTAGAGTTTGTCTTCGACCCTCAGAGCCTACACACCACAGAGGCAGTAGCCATAGTCGGAAGCATCCTACTAGCTATCGCAGGTATCGGGATAGTGGTCTACTACTTCTTACAGAGGCGACGCCATGGAGCTAATACACCTGCCTGAAGTAGGCTCTACAAATAACTACCTTAGGCAAATGCTCGAGCAACAGCCCGAGCTCCCTGAGTACACGATAGTAGATGCCTATGCCCAGACAGAAGGGCGTGGACAGAGGGGTAATAGCTGGGAAAGTAACGCAGGAGAAAATATATCCTGCTCTATCCTCCTACGCCCCAATCTACCAGAAGAGGCATTCACTTTCGACCTCAACATCGTCGTCTCTCTCGCACTCCACGATGCCCTCAGTAGATACCTAGCACCCGAGAGTATCCAAATAAAGTGGTCCAATGATATTATAGTAGGGCATAACAGAAAGATTGCAGGCATACTGATAGAGAACGAATGGCTGGGTTCACAGCTAGAGTACAGTATTATCGGTATCGGGCTCAATGTACGACAAACAGCCTTTGGTGAATATCACCCCGTAGCTACTTCTCTCGCACTTGAGGGTGCCCAACTCCCTCTATACTATGAAGAATGGCACCCTACTCTCATAGCGCAGATAGCATCATCACTGCAAGCGCGACAGGAGCAATTGGGAACGCAGCTGCATGAACTCCGACAAGAGTACCACAGCCGACTACTCGGGCTAGGAGAAGAACGCTCTTATGCTCTTCCTAACGGCACGCAATTCCTCGGCACCATCCGATGCGTACACCCCAATGGTCTACTAGAAGTAGATACCCCACAAGGCATCCATCACTACCATTTTAAAGAGATTCGCATGCTGCTATAGTATAGTGTGGAGGGCTTTCCGCCTAATAAGAAATGACTGCTCCTCTAGTGAGATATGGACATTCTCAATAGAGGAGCAATCGTTTACTATAAAGGAGGAGGTATTATGAGAATGTTGCACGAAGTGCCATTCTCGCCGATTTGTAAGCAAATCGGCTGAGACGTTGCACGGTGGTGAAATACAAGGCACTGAGACTGAGGCTGACGGGAGCGTACTCACGTACGTGACCGAAGCCGAATGTCGAAAGTAACGCAGTAGTCCGCCACCGTGCAACAGTCTCATTATGCCTGATTCTTGTGTGTCATAATGTGGAGCACGTGTTTATCCGTCTCTATCATGGCATCACGACCAATGCTGGTGAGGTTATCAATACTCTTATCGATATCATCATCTACTACCCCTTCGTTGCTGGTCACAACACGCTTCTCCATTGCGAGGAGAGCGGAGAGCATCGCAGAGCTTACCCCACTAGTAACTTTCAGACTACAGCTAGGCTTTGCACCATCACATATCATTCCTGTGAGGTTGCCCACCATATTCTTGATAGCAAAACCTATCTGCTCTTTAGTGCCACCCATAAGGTAGGTGATACCACTAGATGAACCAGTAGAAGCCACTACACAACCACAGAGTGCAGAGAGGCGTCCTAGCTTCTGCTTGATATAGATAACCATGAGGCTACTAAGCATAAGAGCACGTATCTTCTGCTCCTCTGTTGCCCCCTCGTCTTCAGCAAAGCTCAGCACAGGGAGCGTAGCAGTAATCCCCTGATTACCACTCCCAGAGTTGCTCATTACAGTCACAGGAGCGCCATCCATACGTGCATCGCATGCTGCACTAGTATAGGTAAGAAGGTGAGTATAGGTATTATCACCGAGATACTTTTTGGCTCTTGCACCACTAATCATCTTTCCCACGCCATGACCATAGTCTCCACTGAGAGAGTAATCTGCAGCGTTACGATTGAGGTGAGCAGCTTCCATGATAAAAGAAATCTCCTCAAGAGGCATCTCTGTAGCAAATTCGTAAACCATATCGAAGGTTAGAGGCACCTCTGGACCATCATAAAGATGGCTACCGCCATCACTTTCCCCCGATCCTGAGTTCGCCACCTCTAGAGGTTTCCCATTGAGTGTAAGGGTATGCAATTCAGTATGCGTGCGCTGGATGATTGCCAAGGCTTGGTTTCCCTGATCATCATCTATCTCTACTTCTATATAGAGCTTATCCACATCGCCCTCCTTAAGCGCAATCTCTATGCGCTGCTCCTCTACGAGCTTCTTGGCTTTGGCAAACTGTTCGTCAGTAAAGCTGTCTAGTACCTTCAGCTCCTTTTGGGGCTGAGCAATTATTGCACCTAGTGCTACAGCAATTGGAAGTCCTATCATGCCGGTACCAGGGATACCCACTCCCATAGCGTTTTTTAGCACGTTGGCACTGAGGTAGAGCTGTATGTGAGTAGGGTTACCCTCTAGAACATGTGCAGCATGTGAAGTGGTCAATTCTACTGCCACAGGTTCGGTGCAGCCAGTAGCGGGTAGCACCTCACGGTGCACCATCTTAATAATGTCTAATTGTGTCTGTCTCTCCATTTGATTATAGCCTTAGACCTGAAAAATATTTGCGACGGTAAATATACACTATTCTCACGAATTTTGGGATTTTTTGGTACATTTGCTTGAGAGTTGAAATATCCTTTCCTGTAGAACTGATGAGCAATAGCAATGACCAACTAACAGAGTTGGAGATTCGTATCACTGCATTGATGCGTAAATATAGTGAGCAAAAAAAAGCTCTCGCTCGGAAGACAGAGGAGTGCGAAGCACTCCTTCGCCAGAGAGGCGAGCAGGCGGAGAAGATCAACCTCTTAGAGCAAAATCTATCCATTGCCACAATATCGGGTGGCGCTACTTCACCAGAAGCAAGGGCTGCACTCGAGGGTCTTGAGGCTGAATTGTCGCAGATTATGGGAGTGATAGATGAGTGTATTACACTGCTCGATGGCAGAATTGAGTGATATTGGACAAACGGTATACCCCCTAAAGGGAGCCACGTATAGATATATTGTGAGATGAGCGACATAACGGCGAAAAGCGAACCCACACAAGAGATCAATCTCCGAGTCGGTAGCGTACGGATGACGCTCACAATACCCCGAGACGAGAATTCGGAGCAAGCCCTCAGGAGAGGAGCAGAGAGAGTCAATGAGACCATCGAACGCTACCGAGTCGCTTTCCCTAGGGTATCTCAGGCAGAACTACTTAGTTATGTAGCATTGGATTTGGCTAGTCGACTACAGAAGATGGAGATGGAGGCTGACGAACTGAATCTAGAAGCAAGACTAAAGACGCTGAATAACAACCTGGAACAAGTCTTCTGATATCTAAAACTACCCCCAATAGACACTTCTACATGCTAAGAGAGCAGTTCATGTAGTTTTTAGTAGTAATTTGAATGGAAAAGATAATTATCGCTGTAGTATTAGCGCTCATAGTACTCGCTGTGGGCGGCGTAATTCTGTGGAAAAGTATCTGGAAGACGCTTAACCAAAGAGCCAAGGAGGAGAAGGAGAACTATATCGAACAAGCCAAGGAAGATATAGAGATCTTAAGAAAGGATAAGATGCTGGAGGTAAAGGAGGAGGCACTCCAGCGTAAGACGCAACTAGAGCAGGAAATCTCGGCTTGGAAGAGCAAGGTACAGAGCACCGATGCTCGCCTCCAGAACCTAGAGGGCAAACTGAAGAACCGTGAACAATCTCTCAATAAGCAACAGAGCGAACTCAACGCTCGGAATCAGGAGATAGACAAACTCGAAGTGGAGCTACAGCAGCAGCTGGAGGTATCTCGCATACAAGAGGAGGAGATGATCCGTGTAAAGCATGAGGCGGAGCAAAAGCTAGAGCAGATATGTGGGCTATCAGCAGAGGAGGCAAAGATCCAATTGATTGAAAGTATCAAGGATGAAGCGCGTGCCAATGCGGCTTCGTATGTGAGCGAGATAATCGATGAGGCACGCATGACCGCCAGCCAAGAGGCTAAGAAACTGGTGGTAAAGACCATTCAGAGAATAGCGACAGAGACAGCTATCGAGAATGCTGTAACTGTATTCCACATCGAGAGCGATGAGATGAAGGGGCGTATCATTGGACGTGAAGGACGCAATATACGTGCACTAGAAGCTGCTACCGGTGTAGAGGTTATCGTAGATGACACCCCAGAAGCCATCGTATTGTCTTGCTTCGATCCAGTACGCCGCGAGATAGCTCGCCTCACCCTACACCAGCTAGTACAGGATGGACGCATCCACCCTGCACGTATAGAGGAGGTGGCAGCAAAGGTAAAGGGACAGATAGAGGAGGAAATAGTAGAAACGGGTAAGCGCACCATGATCGACCTCGGCATCCATGGCATGCACCCTGAGCTGATTCGCTTAGTGGGCAAGATGAAATACCGCTCAAGCTATGGTCAAAACCTCCTACAGCACTCTCGTGAAACGGCCAACCTATGTGCGGTGATGGCAGCTGAGCTTGGCCTCAATCCGAAGAAGGCAATGCGCGCAGGTCTCCTCCATGATATCGGCAAGGTAAGCGATGAGGAGCCAGAGCTCCCACACGCTATTCTGGGCATGAAGCTCTGCGAGAAGTACAAGGAGAAAGCAGACATCTGCAACGCTGTAGGTGCACACCACGAAGAAATAGAGATGGAGTCTTTGATAGCGCCAATAGTCCAAGCATGCGATGCTATCAGTGGTGCCCGCCCTGGTGCTCGACGTGAGATTGCTGAGGCATACATAAAGCGCCTCAATGATTTGGAGAAACTAGCACTATCTTATCCAGGTGTTATCAAGACCTACGCTATCCAAGCCGGACGTGAGTTGCGCGTGATTGTCGGAGCTGACAAGATGGACGACACAGCGGTACAACAACTTTCAGGCGATATTGCTCAGCGTATCCAAGATGAGATGACCTACCCAGGACAGGTAAAGATTACCGTTATCCGCGAGACTCGCTCAGTAGCTTTCGCGAAGTAAATAGACGACAAATACATCCTAAGGGGCGTAGCCATATGGGCTGCGCCCCTTTTTTTATGCTCCTAATTATAGGGCGTGAGCAAATAGTCAACCACTTAGTGCATATGGTCAAGTAAAACAAGGTGTCGTAGTCAACAGACCAGCATAACTTCAGGTACGCAAGGTCAAGTGTAACTCTCCCAAAACGGGCGCGTAAGGAGAGAATAAAATAGCCTGTAGGTACGATTTGGTACCTACAGTCTATTTTGTGTCTCGGTGTCTTTTTGAGTTAGACTTCTATGTGACCTGGGAGGAGGTTGATTATTTCGTCTTCTGTGAGCTCGCCTATCTTGGGGAGCTTTGGAAGGACTGCTAGTAGCCAATCGTAGAAGTTGACTCCTGCCTCATCGCAGGTGGCCATAAAGGAGTAGATGCGAGCGTAATTCTCGGCCGATGCGTTGTTATTGACGAATAAGTA
>NZ_KB904262.1 GCF_000379925.1 Porphyromonas levii DSM 23370
ACCAGACCAAAATCCGACGTTGAGCAGAATACGCGAACGCACTCTCCCCAACTTATCCCGAAAAGACTCTTTGATACGGTAGTACTTTTCGTCCCTACCAGAATCCGGATTATATCTTGTCTGCGAAATAAAATGCATAGTGCCACAAAGGTAAGGATAAAAAAATCCACCGCTGTGTACTACATTTCGATTTAAAAAACAACTACCCCGATGAAATCAGCATTTCACTCCTCAAAATGCCCAAAAACCACCTCAAAATATACTCCAGGGGTCAAACTTGGGCTAGGGGCAAGTCGCTGCGGGCGCTCGCCTGATCGCAATTTGGGGCTATACGATTACATGGGGGTGTCACATGCCATACTCGGTGCAGAGGTGCTCCAGAGCCATACGCTCGCTTACCTATCTAATAACAACCACAGTGTAGAGAATGGGACTATTATTATATCCTCTATACGCCTATCTCACAAAATATGGTTAAGTTTGTGAAGTCTTTTTAGGAGTACACATTATATATATAGATATTTATGAAGAGTAAAGAGGAGATCAGAGAGCAGCTCACGGTCTACAATACCCGAACCCGTCGCACGGAGATACTACAGCCTAAGCAGTCACCCCATGTAGGTATGTATGTCTGTGGGCCTACAGTCTACGGCGATGCTCACTTGGGGCATGCTCGTCCTGCCATTACCTTCGACCTTCTTTTTCGTTACCTCACACACCTCGGGTACAAGGTTCGCTATGTCCGTAATATCACCGACGTAGGTCACTTAGAGCACGATGCCGATGAGGGGGAGGATAAGATTGCTAAGAAGGCACGTTTGGAACAATTGGAGCCTATGGAAGTAGTCCAACACTACCTCACACGCTATCATAAGGATATGGACGCACTCAACGTGCTTCCGCCATCTATAGAACCCATGGCAAGTGGGCATATCATAGAGCAGATATTGCTAGTACAGCAGATTCTGGACGCAGGGTATGCCTATGAGTCGGAAGGGTCAGTCTACTTCGATGTAGAGAAGTACAATAAAGATCATAAATACGGCGTTCTCTCAGGGCGCAACGTAGAGGATATGATTGCTAACACGCGCGAACTGGACGGTCAAGACGAGAAGAAGAACTCTGTGGACTTCGCTCTCTGGAAGAAAGCGAGCCCTGAGCACATTATGCGTTGGCCTTCACCATGGAGCGATGGATTCCCAGGTTGGCATGCCGAGTGTACTGCTATGGGGCGCAAGTATCTAGGTGATGGGTTCGATATTCATGGAGGTGGGATGGATCTCATCTTCCCTCACCACGAGTGCGAGATAGCTCAGGCTGTAGCAGCAGAGGGCAAAGAGATTGTCCCTATCTGGATGCACAATAATATGATTACCATCAAAGGGCAAAAGATGGGCAAGAGTCTGGGCAACTTCATTACCCTCGAACAATTCTTTTCTGGAGACCACCAGCTACTTGATCAGGCATATAGCCCTATGGTGATCCGCTTCTTCATACTTCAGGCACACTATAGGTCTACCGTAGACTTTAGCAATGAAGCGCTGCAAGCATCCAGCAAAGGAATGGAGCGTATGATGGATGCCTATGCTGCGCTTGGTAGCATTAAGACTATTGAGATAGAGACTGAAGCACTGCCCGACTATGCAGGCAATTGCTATGCAGCGCTCAATGACGACCTCAATAGCCCTAAGGTGATAGCCGAACTATTCGACGCGACTCGACGCATCAACCAAGCTAAGAACGGCGAGAATGGACTGACTGCCGAACAGGTATCTACACTTAAGGAGCTATTCGACACTTTCTTCTTCGACATCCTCGGCATGAAGCAGATGGGAGCGGGAGAGAGTTCGGCGCACCTAGAAGCCTTTGGCAAGGCAATGGACTTGCTACTAGAGATTAGGCAAGGGGCAAAAGCGGCAAAGGACTGGGCAACCTCCGACAAGATACGTGACGAGCTGAAAAAGATCGGCTTCGAGATTATGGACGGCAAGGACGGCAGTAGCTGGAAGCTCTAATGATAATACTGATTACTGGAGGAGCGCGCTCGGGCAAAAGCACAGAAGCTGAGCGAAGGGCACTAGCGCTCTCCGACCATCCTATATACCTTGCCACGGCCGAGGCACGAGACGGAGAGATGAAAGATCGTATCCGTAGGCATCAGGAACGCAGAGGCAACAATTGGCGTACCATCGAGGAACCGGTGCATCTTGGACAGTTAGACTGCACTGGAAAGGTGGTGTTGCTAGACTGTCTCACGCTGTGGACGACTAACGTATTCTTTATGATGCGTGAAGATATAGACAAGGCTTTAGACTTCCTGAAAGAGGAGTTTGCCCGTCTTGTAAACCACCCTGCCACTTATATAGTAGTTACCAATGAAGTGGGTATGGGGGGCGTCTCGGACAATGCGATGATGCGAAAATATACCGACTTGCAAGGATGGGTCAATCAACATATTGCGCAACAAGCCGATGAAGTAATATTCATGGTAAGCGGCATACCACTTAAAGTAAAATAACCAATATACTATGCGTAAATTCAAGATTCAACCATTAGATCAGGAGCTGAGGGAGGAAGTACTACGTTACATTGACGATATCGCCAAACCCAAAGGGTCACTGGGAAGACTGGAGGAGATAGCGCTACAGGTAGCCCTGATACAAGGGAAGCTACACCCTACGCTACATAAGCCACACCATATATTATTCTCGGCAGACCATGGTATCGAGCGGGAGCATGTGAGCAAGTCGCCACGAGAAGTCACCTGGCAACAGACGCTCAATTTCAAGAGACGTGGTACCTCTATCGACTACCTCACTCGTCAGCACGATATAGAGCTGGTAATCGTAGACTCGGGCGTAGACTATGATATTCCAGCCGACTTAGGAATCGTAGATAGGAAGATAAGGAAGGGGACTTCCAACTTTCTCTACGAGGCAGCAATGACCGAGGCGGAGTGCCAGCTCTGTATAGAGCATGGGGCAAGACAAAGTGAGATTGCCAACAACAAGGGCTGTAATATCATCTCGTTTGGAGAGATGGGGATTGGGAATACAAGCCCTTCGGCAATATGGATGCACAAGATAACTAATATCCCACTTAGTGACTGTGTAGGAGCGGGAAGTGGACTCTATGGCACTGAGATGGAGCACAAGTACAATATACTGACCCAAGCGGTTGCCAATGCACCGAAGGAGATGAATGCCGAAGAGGTAATGCGCTACTTTGGGGGCTTTGAAATGGTAATGACGGTAGGTGCGATGCTCAGGGCAGCTGAACTACGCATGACGATTGTCGTGGATGGGTTTATCATGACCTCCTGCATGCTGATGGCTGCACAGCTTAATCCCACAGTACTAGAGTATGCTATCTTTGGTCATAAAGGAGATGAGAAAGGGCATGCCAAGCTACTTAACTACCTTGGAGTACGACCTCTACTAGACCTTGGCATGAAGCTCGGTGAGGGTACAGGTGCGGTTACCGCCTACCCTATCATCAAGTCGGCAGTACTGATGATGACCGAGATGTCGCTTTTTAGTGGGGAGAACTGTATCGAGAAGTACTTCTGAGAGTAAGGATGAGTAGCGCTAAGAGATTCTATTACGACATCATTGCAACATTTACGGCACTTACTCGCCTGCCTATCTGGGAGGTGAAGCAAGTGCCCAAGGAGCATTACGAGAGAGTAGTCTACTACTGGCCTATTGTGGGCTGGCTTACTGGACCACTTACTGCGGGAGTGCTGTTAGGTATGGGGCAATTCACCCCTGTCGTTATCGCAGTCGCTTTTGCCTTTGCTTTCCGTATCCTACTCACGGGTGGGATGCATGAGGATGGACTAATGGATCTCTTCGACGGTTTCGGTGGAGGTCACACCAAGGAGCGTACGCTCGAGATTATGAAGGATAGCCACACTGGGGCGTTTGCGGTGATTGGCTTCGTCTGCTATGCTATCCTATGGGTAGGCTTGCTGGGATATATGCCACTAAAAACAGCTGCCATGACGGTACTGATAGCCGACCCAGTGAGCAAGTTTGTGGGCTCTAACTTACCACGCTTGCTCACCTATGCCCGCACAGAAGCACAGGCCAAGATGGGTGTAGTCTATGAGCGCCACCCTCATATAGGTCTCTTCTTCATAGCCGCAATATTCGGTCTTCTCCCCATAGCTCTATGGCACCCCATGGGGTGGTGGGTGCTCCTCTTTTCGGCAGTGACTTTCTTTGTATTAGTATGGATGATGAAGCGGAAGATTGGTGGCTACACTGGCGACTGCTGTGGCGCTACCTTTCTCATCTGCGAAGTGATTAGTTTTTTAGCGATATGGGTAATGGCATGAAAGAGCTTTGGGTAGTCCGTCACACCGCTGTAGATGTCCCCGAGGGTGTCTGTTATGGCGGCACCGATGTAGGACTCAAGGAGAGCTTCCCCGAGGAGGCTGCTGTGGTAGCACAAAACCTAAAGGGATATATCCCCGATGTGATTCTTACGAGTCCCTTATCTAGGGCAATACGTCTAGCTAAGGCTGTAGGGTACGAAGGTGCGCCGATAGATGCGAGACTGAGAGAGCAGCACTTCGGAGACTGGGAGATGCAGAGATATGATGAGATTACCGACCCTCAGATGCAGCTTTGGTACGAGGACTATATCCACGTGGTACCAACTAATGGGGAGAGCTTTGCGCAACTGGTGGAGAGACTAGGAGGCTTCGTGGAGGAGCTGAGAAGCTCAGAGCATAAGCGGTTCCTTGCCTTTGCACACGGAGGAGTACAAATGGCCATCGGGGCCTACTTAGGGCTATATGAGATGATTGATGCACCCAAGTATATTCAGGGATACGGAAGTATCGTTAAGTACCAGCTGTAGAGAACTTAAAACCTCATAAAAGAGCAGATTGCACCTAGTAAAGGGCGGTATACTTGAGAAAAAAGAGTAACTTTGCGTGATTGTATAATGTAGTAAAAGGGGGTGTATATCCCTTTGGGCTAATGGATTTATATTGAGATATGAAGAGATATAGATGGATAGTGAGCTGCGCGGTGCTTACGCTTCTGGTTCTTTCTGGTTGTAGAAAGGATACTGCACGCTATGAGCCGCCAGTAAATCCTAGTTTTACCTTTCCTGGTCACATCGCCGCTAGCTTCCCTAAGCCTAAGGAGGAGGGAGCGAAGGCTCTTCCGAATCTCGATTTCCATATTGATAATAGGGTGATGCGTATCTGGAACAAGGTGCCGCTTCCCTATCAAAGCCACTACGATTCACTTGATCTCGATATGAAGGTGACATCGGAAGCGGTGGTTAGGATATTGAACGAAGAGACCAAGAAGGTAGCTGTCTATAATCCTCGTAAGAAGCTCAATCGTATAGATGCCACAGGAGGTAAGTTCCGTATCTCTATCGAGATTGAGGGCAAACCTACCCTTACCTACAACATGAGGATTATGACCTATGGTTATAACCCAGATAAGTTTACTTGGGTCAAGGAGAGCACCCAGATGCCTATTGCCGCCGAAGAAGCGAAGGCATTTACTTTGGGGGACACCCAATATTGGCTCGCACGCACAAGCGATGGCGGTAGTAAGCTGTACAGCTATACAAATACGACCTTTACCGAGGCCGCAGGTGTAGCTCTTCCCAAAATGCTTCTGCCAACCACGCTCATTGTAGACAGCAAGGGGCTGGTATGGGTACTAGACAAAGCGGGAGCGCTATACAAGAGTCGCGATCTAAAGAGTTGGACAAAGCACCCAGTAGGAAGCGTTGTTCTTACTCAGTTGGTTGGCGAGACCAATAAGCTAGACAACCAGCTTGTATTTACGGCTATCGGCCGTGAGGGAGATACCTATGCTAGCTATGAGATCACTGCAAGTGGCATAGAGAAGAAGGGCAATGTACCAAGCGGATTCCCGGTAACTGAGGCATTCGTCTACACATACAACTATTCTGGGGCGACCTCTACGACGCTATTTGGTGGCAAGACAAGTGCTGGTACTGCTGCACCCAAGAGCTTCTTCCTATCGGGTAGCGACAAGTGGGGTGTAACACCTTACCAAACTGCCGACCAACCTCTGCCGATGAGTGGTGGTCTATACCTAAGGACGGGAAACGACTCTGAAATATTTGTGATCGGTGGTACTTACCCTAAGACTGGGGACTCCAACTCAATCAAGAGGAGTGTAGACCGTGGCATCACATGGAAGGTGCTACCAGAGCAAGAGCTTCCAAACGGAGCTTTCTTGGCTCGTCACCATGCATCGGGATATGCGACAGGAAGTGGTAATCAGCTACAAGTGTACATCTTTGGCGGTGTTGTCAATGGCAAACCTAGCCAAGAGATTTGGCACGGTCTACTCGATACAACTGGTGGTATTATCAATAATTGGGAGTAAACACAATGATAGACCAAAGCTACCTAGCGAAGATAGACCGCACAAGAATACCTGAGCACATTGCGATCATCATGGATGGCAATGGGCGTTGGGCTAAACAGGCTGGACATGAGCGCACTTACGGGCACAAACACGGTGTAGAATCCGTACGTACTGTACTAACGGCTGCCAATAAGGTAGGGGTAAAAGTACTCACCT
This sequence comes from Porphyromonas levii DSM 23370, assembly GCF_000379925.1. Taxonomy (GTDB): domain Bacteria; phylum Bacteroidota; class Bacteroidia; order Bacteroidales; family Porphyromonadaceae; genus Porphyromonas_A; species Porphyromonas_A levii. Next base: position 6,588 of record NZ_KB904262.1, read on the forward strand.
TGTATACCTTCTCCGAAGAGAATTGGAATAGACCTAAGGAAGAGGTAGAGGCTCTAATGGAACTCTTGGTAAGCGCTGTACACAACGAGCTAGATGAACTCAACGAGAACCGCGTACGCCTAGAGGTTCTCGGGAATATCGAGGATATCCCCGAGTCGCCTAGAGAGGCACTTTACAAGGCTATAGAAGAGACAAAGAATAATACGGGATGCCGTGTAGTGTTGGCTATTAACTACTCAGGACGTTCTGAGATTGTAAGAGCAGCTCGTCGCCTAGCAGCAAAAGGTACAAAGGATATCACCGAAGAGGACTTCGTGAAAGAGCTTTACCTCCCAGAGCTACCAGACCCCGACCTACTGATCCGTACAGGTGGGGAATTTAGGGTTAGCAATTTCCTACTATGGCAATTGGCGTATACCGAATTGTACTTTACGCCAGTCTTTTGGCCGGAATTTAATGCAGAGGAGCTCTACAAGGCGATTGTGGACTATCAAGGGAGGGAAAGACGATTTGGCATGACCGGAGAACAGGTGAGCGAAGATAAATAAATTGAGATCTGATGATAATGGGCAATATAATGCAGAGACGTAAGATGGTGAAGCAAATATACCGACTGGCTATGGCACTCGTGATAGGTAGCTGTATGCTCCCTAGTCTTCATGCACAAGTAGACCAAACTCCTGTGATCTCCTACTCTCGTCCTACAGAAAAGGTAATTGCGGGAATCGAACTCGTAGGTAATAAGAGCTATGAGGAGCAGGTGGTAATCAATATCTCTGGTCTCAAGGTGGGACAAAGGATAACTATACCAGGGGAAGAGATTACTAGGGCGGTTAAGAATTACCTCAAGAACAGTCTTTTCAGCGAGGTAGGTATCAATGCGACCAAGATAGAAGGAGACTCTGTGTGGCTTAGGATTAATATTGCTGAGCACCCTAGGCTCGCTACACTTAACCTATATGGTATCAAGAAGGGCGAAGTAGACGACCTGAAGAAAGGTAAGCTACTAGCACTTCAGCAAGGCACACAGGTTACGCCAAATATCATTGACCGCTCCAAGATAGAGATAAAGCGCTACTTCGACGAGAAGGGTTTCAGCGAAGCCTCTGTAGAGAGTACACTCACCCCCGACCCTAATAGAGAAGGGTATGTAGACCTTGCCTTCAACATCCAGAAGAATACCAAGACTCGTGTAGAGCAGATTAACTTCTACGGCAATGAGCAACTAACGGACAATCAACTCCGTAAGGCGATGAAGAAGACCAATGAGAAGTTTAGTCTATTAAAGCGCTTCATCCCAAGTTTATTGGAGATCTTTAGTCAAAAGAAGTTCTTGGAGGCAGACTACAAAGCTGATCTAAAGAATATCATTGACCTTTACCATGAGTACGGCTATCGTGATGCAGAGATTCTAAAAGATACGATTTACCGATACAATGACAAAAGGATTGCTATCGACATCCATATCAACGAGGGACAAAAATACTACATCAAGGATATCAACTTCGTAGGTAACACGAAGTACTCTACGGCTGACCTAGAGCGCCTTCTCGCCCTCAAGAAGGGAGATGTCTATGATCAGAAGAAGCTCAATGACCGTATGGTGAAGGACGAAGATGCAATTAGCAACATCTACTCCAATAACGGCTATCTCTTCATCAATATGATGCCAATCGAAACCGAGGTAAAGGGAGATTCAGTATCACTCGATATCCGCATCCACGAGGGTAAGCCTGCCACCATCAACAAAGTCGTTATCTCTGGTAATGAGCACGTATACGAAGAGGTCATTAGGCGCGAGATATATACTAAGCCAGGTATGCTCTTCAATCGCCAGTACATCATGCGTACGATGGAGCAGATCAATAACATGGGGCACTTCGATCAGGAGAAGATTGCACCTGAGATTATCCCTAACGAAGACAATGGTACTGTAGACATCGCTTGGAACCTTGTACCAAAGAGCAACGACCAAGTAGAACTATCTGTAGGTTGGAGCCAATCTGGTCTCATCCTAATGGCAGGATTGAAGTTCACCAACTTCTCTATGCGCAACCTCTTCAATCCATCTTCATACAAGGGATTCCTACCACGAGGCGATGGACAAACCCTCTCACTTCGCGCTCAGACTAATGCCCGCTACTACCAGAGCTATAGTGTCCAGTTCATGGATCCTTGGTTTGGTCGTAAGCGTCCTAATATGCTGAATATCTCGGCATACTACAGTAGGCAGACCGATATCAATCGTCGCTACTTCAATAACCAAATGTCTACGCTCCAGACTATGAACCCATACGGTTATAGTCCCTATGGCTACAATCCATACGGAGGTTACGGCGGCTATGGTTATGGCTATAGCCCATACGGCGGCTATGGTGGTTACGGCGGCTATGGTGGTTATGGTGGTTATGGCTATAACTATGGTATGATGCAGGAGCAGTACCAAGCACTCTACGAGAGTGCCTACGACCCCGATAAGACCTTGGATATGCTTGGTCTCAGCGTAGCGTATGGTAAGCGACTCACTTGGCCAGACGACCGTTTCCAATTCCAGGCAGCCATCAACTACACGATGTATAGGATGAAGAACTGGAGCTCCTACTACTACAACTTTGGCATGGAGAATGGTACTGCTAACGATATCAACCTTAGCCTAACCCTCTCTAGAAGCTCCATTAACGATCCGGTATATACTCGTATGGGATCAGACTTCTCGCTGAGCCTAAGCTCGACTCTCCCATACTCTTTGTTTGATGGGATTGATTACTCCAACCCCAACATCAACCAAGCGATACGCAATAAGTTTATAGAGTACTACAAGATTAAGGGTAAGGGACAGGTATTTATCCCGCTCCTCGACCCTACGACCAACAAGCGCACCCCTGTACTCATGTTTAGCGCAGAGAGTGGAGTGATTGGCAACTACAATCAGTTCAAGCGCTCCCCATTCGGCACTTATTACATGGGTGGTGACGGTATGAGCGGCTACTACGGCGGTTATCTCAACGAGATGGTTGGACTCCGCGGCTACAAGAATGGAAGTATCTCGGGTGCTAGTGGTCGTGGCGCTTACGCTTACAGCAAGTTCTTCATGGAGCTTCGCTACCCAGTGATTTCCGAGAATAGCACCATGATTTGGATCCACGCCTTTGCCGAAGCAGGAAATGCTTGGGAGCGTATCCAAGACATGAACCCCTTCCAGCTTAAACGCTCAGCCGGTCTAGGCGTCAGATTTATGCTACCGATGGTAGGACTTATGGGTATTGACTGGGGCTACGGTTTCGACATCCCAGATGGCAGCAACACACGTGGCGGCAGCAATATCCACTTTATCCTCGGTCAGCAGTTCTAATAACAAAAGAGAATAAGGATATGAAGAAGACAATCGCAAGACTATTTGCCACAGTCGCCCTTATGGTAGTGGCTTTTGTAGGAGTATCTGCACAGCAGCAGTCACAGTCTTCCTACGCACTTATCGATATGCAGTACCTCATGGAGAAGATACCGCAATACAAGTCGGCAACAGACCAGATTCAGAAGGAGACTGAGAAGTGGACTAAAGAGATTACTCAGCTCAATGACAAAGCCAAGCAGCTCTACATCAAGTATCAGAAAGACGTAGACAAGATGTCGGCAGACGAGCGTGTAAAACGGGAGAATGCCATAGTACAAGTTGAGGAACAGGCATCCAAGCTACAGCAGAAGTACTTCGGACGGACTGGCGAGGCAGCTAAGCTTCAGGAGAAGCTCATCAAGCCGATACAAGACACGATATACGAAGCCGTCAAGCTCATCAGCCAGCGTAGAGGCTCCCTCATGGTCTTCGACCGTGCAAGCGCTGTTGGCTCCATTATATATGCCGACCCAGCTGCCGATATTAGCAATGATGTGCTCATGGTACTAGGGGTCTCAGAATAAAAGAGTAGCTTTGTAACGTTTAGCAAGAATACATAACAACAAAATTGATAATAAGATTTAGATGAAGAAGATTTTACTTTCCCTCGTAGCCCTAATGGCTATGCCACTAATGAGTTTGGCTCAGGAGCAAAAGGTTGCAGTCGTTGATGTCAATTCCATCATCATGCAGATGCCAGAGACTAAGGCAATGCAGACGACCCTCGACAACCTACTCAAGAAGTATGAGGATACACATGTAGCAATGCAGGAAGAGTTCCAGAAGAAGTACGAAGCATACGAAGCAGAGCGTGAAGGTCTACTCGAGACCATCCGCACCCGTCGTGAGCAAGAGCTTCAGGATCAGGCAAAGCGTATCCAAGATCTTCAGCAGGTAGCACAGCAAGACTACCAGAAGAAGCAGGTAGAGCTCCTTACTCCTATCCAGAAGAAGATCCAAGATGCTATCGCAGCAGTAGGCAATGAGAACGGCTACACTTACATTGTAGATGCAGCTACAGTACTCTTTATGAACAACTCTACAGCTATTGATGCTACCACAAAGGTAAAAGCTAAGCTTGGTATGTAATATTTTACCATAAGGAGTAATAGAAACAAGTGCCGTTGGTTTTGTAATGCAAAGCCAACGGCACTTGTTTCATACAAGGAAGACAAATATTAACCCAAAAAGCTGTGCTAGTATCAGAAAAAATATGTAAGTTAGTGGCAGAATTCAAATAGACACGTAACCGAGAGTGAACAGACAAATATTTTCAACACCAATAAAACTGATATAATCATGACTAAGACAGTTACATTTAACAAGTTGAGAGCGTTTAAGAATAGCTTACCACACGGAGCTATTGCACAGATAGCTGATGAGCTGGGACTTAAGGAAGAGACCGTCCGCAATTACTTCGGTGGTAATAACTTCAAGGAAGGTGAGCCTACTGGTTCGCACCTCGAGCCTGGGCCAGAGGGTGGTATTGTCGTACTGGACGACGTTACCATTTGGGACAAGGCTCAGGAGATACTGGAACAGAGCAAGGCGTAACCCGTCTTTACCCAGAACCTAAATGCAAGAGTACCTACAGGGATTACTTCCCAGTGGGTGCTCTTTTTATTAATATCTCGTGGCACTCCAACCCCTATCCCCAGCATCCACCAGCCGTATGAGACTGTTGCACGGTGGCGAACTACTGCGTTACTTTTGACATTCGACTTCGGTCACGTACGTGAGTACGCTCCCGTCAGCCTCAGTCTCAGTGCCTTGTATTTCACCACCACGCAACGTCTAAGCCGATTTGCAAGCAAATCGGCGAGAATGGCACTTCGTGCAACATTCTCCGTATGCGCCAATATGAAATCGCCACATTGGGGTTGCCACCAACTATTTTTGTACAACATTTCCAAGCGTGGAAAGATAGTTTTCCAACGTTGGAAAGATAAGTTTCCAGCCTTGGAACGGTTGCTTTCCAAGCGTGGAAAATATTTTGGAAGAGGAACTCACGCATAAAATAGGTCGACACTACATATACAACGGAAGCGTCTGCGTCCCAAATACAGAGTGGCAGAAACGCTTCCTTGTGCAGTAGTCCCATTATTACTATCTTTGTATTCAGATGAAAAGGATACTCACATACCTCACTTTGATCCTCCTCCTAGCTAGTTGCTCCGAGGTGCAGGAGACTAGTGCGCCTACCCTCACTGAGCTTCACGAGGTAGGGAAGCTCGAACTCATAGAGTACCGCACCGAAGAAATATTCATTATCTCTCCAAAAGAGCAAAAGCTCAAGCTCATCATGACTCTAGACGAAGTGAGCAACTATCTTGATAACCTTCTCACTGTAGGAGATCGCATTGGCGTCTACTCTTTCGAGAACTTCAGCATCGCCTATATTGATCTCTCTCAGCTTCGGGAAGAAGATATTCGCTATGATGGCTCCCGTCATGCCATTGGGCTTACCCTACCAGCAATTCACATTGAGCCTATCGGGCGAAGTGGTGAGATCCGTAAGCTCCACGAGAGAGTCAGCGGACTACAATCCAATATCTCCAGCGAAGAGCGCCGACAAATGCAGAACCAAGCTTCAGCGCTAGCCATCAAAGCACTTGCACCAGGCACACCCAAACATAAAGACTTAGTTCAGCAGGCAGAGCGAAAAGCACGTGCCTACTTCACAGGCATGCTTCACGCCCGAGGCTGTAAGGAGGTAACGATTACGTTTAGGTCATGAAGAAGCTCATTATCTATCTCATACTCGCAGCTGTGCTCGTCCTATCAGGTGCCTTACTCTACCGCTCGTGCACAGCAAAGCCAGCCGAAAATACCATCCTTTTGTCGGCATCCAGCGATGCCAAAGAGATCGTACGCCTTACAGCTCTCGAAGGAGATCAGGTGGTTCCTGTCACTTTCCGAAAAGGAGGTATCGGGGCTTTCGGCATAGGCTATTACCGCACCCGTATCTACTTCGATGTAGAGCAAATGGCTCATGCCATCGTTGGCGATACCCTATATCTCCGTTTGCCCGAACCACAAGTACAGATACTCGAGGAACAGCAACAGGGATTCCGTGTGCTCGATGTGTGGGGTGAGAATATCCTTACCCGCCTCCAAGGGCCTCAGCTCTCAGTAGAAGACGAAAACCAGATGAAGGCAAAGGCGATAAAAACCCTTCGTGCTCAGCTCCTGCGAGATGGTTCACTCGATAGAGCGAAGACGCAGGCCACTGAGATGATTCATAAGATGTTCAGCCTCATACCAGGCACCGTAATATTACTAGATTATACCGACCCTCTTCCCGAGGGCGATAGACCCATAGATTCATATAGACCATTAGACCAATAAAATGAGATATACTAGACGCCAGACTACCCCAGCTCGGGTTGGTCAGATAGAAATAGGAGGCGATGCCCCTATTGTCATCCAGTCGATGACCAATGTAGATACCAACGACATAGAGGCTTCCGTAGCACAGATACAACGACTTGATCAGGCAGGTGCCCAGTTGGTTCGCCTCACTGCCCAAGGTCCCCGAGAGGCGAAAGCACTAGGAGAAACCCATAGGCGCATCCGAGAGGCTGGTTGCCAGCTTCCGCTATCGGCAGACATCCACTTCAATCCCAAAGCTGCTTACGAAGCCGCACTCCATGTGGAGAAAGTGAGAATCAATCCAGGCAACTTCTACGACCCAGCTCGCCGATTTAAGCAGATAGAGTATACCGATACAGAATACGCCGAAGAGGTGAAAGGGCTCCAAGAGAGTTTTGAAGACTTCCTTGAGCACTGCAAGCAGCACCATACCGCTATTCGCATAGGGGTCAATCACGGCTCCCTCTCCGATCGTATCATGAGTAGATACGGAGATACGCCCGAGGGGATGGTAGAGAGCTGTATGGAGTTCCTCGATGTATGCCATCGTACCCACTTTCACGATGTGGTCCTCTCTATCAAGAGCTCCAACCCTCTAGTCATGACCCACACCGTGCGACTACTGGCTGCGCGTATGGAGACTGCGGGCATGCACTACCCTCTGCACCTAGGGGTTACCGAAGCTGGTAATGGCGAGGATGGACGTATCAAGAGCGCTGTAGGGATTGGCACCCTTCTCTCCGAAGGCATAGGAGACACCATTAGGGTAAGCCTTTCGGAAGAGCCCGAAGCGGAAATACCTGTCGCCAAAGTATTGCTACAGGCGCTAGACGAACTAGCTCACTCTGAGACACTAGACTTTGATACCCAAGGCACACCATTCCGAAGCGAGGAGCGACCACTTGTCCTTATGGATGCCGACGATGCTTTTGGTCGACTACTCCCCGAAGAGCGCCCCGATATTCAGGTCACAGGGCAAACGAAGCTCCGTACCATTCTAGATACCGAAGCGCTCCTGCAGCCTAGGCAGCAACTCGAAGAAGGGGAGCTTCTAGTGGTACAGCTCTCCTACACTTATGCCCCTACCCTTATGCTTGCAGCACTAGATCAGGCAATGGAGCAGCCCTATATCCTACGCATTGATTGTGGCAAGCGCGCCCTTGAGGAGCTACCAACATGGTTGGGATTTCAGCTCGGAGGCGCCCTCATGCGTGGACAATTACAGGGGCTTTATCTCCGTAGCGACATCGATGCCCCTCTCACCATCAATAGCATTGCATTCGGACTACTACAAGCTACTCGTCGCCGTATCTCTCGCACCGATTACATCTCCTGCCCTAGCTGCGGGCGCACCTTATTCGACCTACAGAGCACCGTAGCACGGATTAAGGGAGCCACAAGCCACCTCCGAGGGCTCAAGATTGGGGTAATGGGTTGTATCGTGAATGGTCCTGGAGAGATGGCAGATGCCGACTATGGCTATGTGGGTAGTGCCCCGGGTAAGGTGGATCTCTATAAACAGAAGGAACGTCTCAAGCGCAATATTCCACAGGAAGAGGCGGTTACCGAACTGATTAACCTCATCAAAGAGCATGGTGATTGGAAGGAACCCGAAACACTCTGAACCATAGACATGAACATCACTGAGCTACCCCTTGAGGGACTACAATTGGTAAAGAGCCGACGTTTCGACGACTCCCGAGGCTACTTCATGGAAGTATTTAAGGAGGAGGAACTCCAACGTATCCTCACCGATCACCCACACTTTATACAAGACAACATGAGTTGTTCGCACCGAGGTGTATTCCGTGGGATGCACACGCAACAGGCACCAATGGCACAAGCCAAACTAGTGCGCTGTGTCTCGGGACGCATCATTGACTTTGCTATGGATATTGAGCCAACATCCCCCACCTTTGGACAGGTGGTGGGGGTTGAGCTCACGCCCGAGAGCGGGCAAGCCCTCTATATTCCCAACCGCTACGCACATGGTTTCCTAGCCCTCGAAGACAATACCAGAGTACTCTACAAAGTAGATGCACCCTATGCTCCCGAAAGCGAAAGAGCCTATAACTATCAGCACCCCGCCCTCCTCTCCGAGATAGAAAAATACCTCCCCCTCAGCCAACTTATCGTTTCCGACAAAGACCAAGATGCCCCACACCTACTATAAAAATGACGAAATAATGTTGGTAATGGTAGAGCCAGTTCACTTGATTGAGGTTAAAACACCTGAATCAGAGTAAAAGGCATTTCCTATACATAATCATTACAAACAATAGTCATATTAATATGATACCAAATTAAATGGAGAGGAGCTAGCTGATTATATGATAGACTATAATCTTGGTCGCACCACCCAACAGATCTATGAGGTGAAGAAAATTGATAACGATTACTTTGTTGACAATTAAGTTAGATCTCTTGTGCTTCTAATGTTAGCTAGGAAGTTACGGAAGAGGTCTTTTGGAAAGCTGGGGTAAAAAAGCTAAATTTGTGGGGTATAATATGGGGCGGGACCTATAATAATGGAAAAGAAGTGCATAATTAATAGTATTTTGGACACGGATCTATATAAGTTTAGCACCAGCTATGCGTATGCAAAGCTCTTCCCTAGAGCTCGAGGGCGGTTTGCCTTTGTGGATCGTGACAATACAATTTATCCCGAGGGTTTCGACACACTACTCCAAGAGGAGATAAACCTGATGACACAGCTCAAGCTCACAGATGAGGAAGCGGACTTCCTCGGTCGTGAGTGTCCCTACCTTCCTCCTTTCTATATCGACTATCTAAGAGGGTATCAATTTAACCCATCCGAAGTAAAGATTTCTCTTGACGAGGAGCGGCACCTACATATTAGTGCCGAGGGGCTACTCTATCGTGTTACATTGTGGGAGACACCAATATTGGCTATTGTTTCGGAGCTTTACTACAAAGTGATGAATGAGCAGCCAGATCTTGAGCATGTCCGTAAGGCGACTATTGAGAAGGCTCTTATGATGAAAGAGCATGGACTACAGGTCTCTATCTTCGGGATGAGACGGAGGTTTAGTTCGAAGGTGGAAGACTTGGTGACACAGTTGCTTAAGGAGTATGCCGGGAATAGTCTCTTCGGCACCAGCAATGTCTATTATGCTATGAAGCATAACCTTAGAGTAAGTGGTACGCACCCTCATGAGTGGGTACAGTTCCACGCTGCTATCTATGGCTACAAGATGGCGAACTACATGTCTATGGAAGACTGGATCAACGTTTACGACGGAGACCTCGGCACGGTGCTCACTGATACCTATACGACTGATGTATTTATGCAGAACTTCAGTAAAAAGCACGCCATGCTCTTCACCTCGATGCGCCATGATAGTGGCGACCCTTATGAGTTCGCAGAGAAAGCAATAAAAAGATACCAAGAGCTCAAGATCAATCCTATGCTCAAGTATATCGTATTCAGCGACAGCCTCAATATCCCTAAGGCAGTCCAGATAAAAGAGTACTGTGAGGGGCGAATCACTACGACGTTTGGGATTGGTACTAATCTAACCAATGACGTGGGGAATGAGACGGTACCACGCAATATCGTGATGAAACTCATCGGCTGTCAGATATCACCTCGGCAGAAGTGGCACCACTGTGTGAAGCTCTCCGATGTAGAGGGCAAGCATATAGGTGACCCCGATGAGATTGACTTGGCTCAGAGGACGCTTGGGATTAAGCAATGATCTAGATAAAACAATAAAGTATATAACATGGACACACAGAAGCAGACACGTAAGGGCGAACTTCCAGAGAACGCCTACCGACCATTGAAAGCAGGCGAGAGCTATCGCCCCGTAGTAGGTCCAGAGGAACGACCTAAGCAAGCCACAGCCTATAGTGTAGGTTGGGGTATCATCATGGCGGTAATCTTTAGTGCCGCAACGGCTTATCTTGGGCTCAAGGTAGGGCAAGTATTTGAGGCCGCTATCCCTATTGCAATTATCGCAGCAGGGCTCACGACAGCGATGAGAAGAAGAGGCGCACTGCTCGAAAATGTGATGATACAGAGTATCGGTGCCTCGAGCGGTGTGGTGGTAGCAGGTGCTATCTTCACTATCCCCGCAATATTTATCCTGAAAGCTAAGTACCCCGAGATGACGGTTAATTTCCTCCAGATATTTATTAGCGCACTCTTGGGAGGCGTGTTGGGTATCCTTATGCTGATTCCATTCCGCAAGTACTTTGTCAAGGACATGCACGGAGAGTATCCGTTCCCCGAGGCTACAGCAACTACTCAAGTACTCCTGAGTAGCGAGAAGGGCGGTGCTCAAGCCAAGCCACTTCTCTTATCAGGACTGATTGGTGGTCTATACGATTTTATTGTATCTAGCTTCGGAGCTTGGCACGAGATCTTCTCGAGCAAGGTATTGCCTTGGGGGCAGTCCATTGCCGACAAGGCGAAGTTGGAGTTCAACCTAAATACCGGAGCCGCAGTAATGGGGCTTGGTTATATCATCGGACTAAAGTATGCAGCTATTATCTGTGCGGGTTCGGCACTCGTATGGTGGGTAATTACCCCACTCATGAACCTCATCTGGGGTGGTGATATCATCGCTTTCGGAGACCCCAATATCACGCAGACGATTAGCGAAATGTCAGCAACAGAGATATTCTTCAACTACGGCAGGAATATCGGTATCGGTGGCATCGCTATGGCAGGTATGATTAGCATCTATAATAATAGGAGGATTATCTCGAGCGCTGTAGGTCTTGCCAAGCGAGAGCTGAAGCAAAAGGGCGGTGGAGAAGAGTCCAACTTACCACGTACAGACAAGGATATCAGCATGAAGATGGTGGTGTGGGGTATCCTACTAGCACTCGTCTGCATCTTCATCTTCTTCTACTTCGGAGTAGTACAGGGCAATCTACTATGGGCGGTTATCGGACTCATATTGGTAGCTGTTATCGCCTTCCTTTTCACCACGGTAGCAGCAAATGCAATTGCCATTGTCGGCTCCAACCCTGTGTCTGGTATGACACTCATGACACTCATTGTAGCAAGTGTGGTACTTGTGGCTGTAGGAATGGAGGGACCAAGTGGTATGGTTTCGGCGCTTGTCATTGGAGTGGTAGTATGTACTGCTCTATCTATGGCTGGTGGTTTTATTACCGACCTCAAGATAGGCTACTGGCTCGGTACAACCCCTAAGGTACAACAGAGCTGGAAATTCCTAGGCACCCTAGTATCTGCCGCTACAGTCTGCGGTGTGATTATACTGCTAGACAAAGCTTACGGCTTTACGGGAGATAATGCGCTCCAAGCCCCTCAGGCCAATGCTATGGCGGCACTTATAGAGCCTCTAATGACTGGTTCAGGAGCTAAGTGGGCACTATACGGTATTGGGGCACTACTTGCCCTTGTGCTAACCCTTCTGAAGGTACCAGCGCTACCTTTTGCACTGGGTATGTTTATCCCACTTCACCTCAATCTACCCCTACTCTTTGGCGGCTTTATCAGCTGGTATGTAGGTAGCCGTAGTAAGGATGAGGCGCTCAATAAGGCGCGTGTAGACAAGGGGACTCTCCTCGCATCTGGATTTATCGCTGGTGGCGCACTGATGGGCGTCGTGAGTGCTATACTAAAGCTCGCTGGTACAGAGTTTACACTGACAACTTGGTTGGCAAATCCATGGAGCCATGTACTGACTGTGGTGATGTATTGCGCTATATTCCTATACCTTCTCCGCTCTAGCAAGAATGCCAAAGTGGAGGCTTAACCAAATGATGATGAACATAAAAGATAAAATAGAGATAGTACAAAGTGAGATTGCGAAGCTGGGGCTCGAGGAGCGCCAGCCTCGCAATCTATACGAGCCAATGGATTACATCATGGCGCTTGGGGGTAAACGATTGAGACCTCTGATGCTCCTACTGGCTTACGAAGCATACAAACCCCAAGGAGATTGCTCTGAGATAGCTCCAGCAATGCGAGCTATAGAGCTCTTTCATAACTTCTCGCTGCTCCACGATGATGTGATGGACGATGCCCCTATCCGCCGTGGCAAACCCACGGTATATAAGAAGTGGGGCGCCAATACCGCAATACTATCGGGGGATGGCATGCTGGTGGAAGCGTATAGGCACCTGGCACAGCTGGATGACCAGAAAATACCGACAGCACTACGACTCTTTAACGATATGGCAACGGCGGTATGTGAAGGGCAACAGTATGATATGGACTATGAACTTCGCGCACTTGACCAAATCACAATTCCCGAATACGTGGATATGATTAGGCTCAAAACCTCTTTCCTTTTCTGTGGTGCAGTATCGCTGGGTGCTTATTTGGCAGATGCTCCGGAGATAGACCGCGAACGTCTATGGAAGGCAGTGGAGATTATGGGACTGGCTTTCCAAATCAAAGACGACTACCTCGACATCTATGGCAACCCAGGGTTTGGCAAACGCCAAGGCGGCGATATTCTAGAGGGCAAGCGCACTTGGCTATTGCTTACGGCTTATAACAAGGAGCCAATGGCTATAAAGGAGGCGCTCTCTATTGCTGATGAGGATGAGAAGATAGCCACAATGACTGCCCTCTATACACGCCTCGGCATTGGAGAAGCAGCGTTGTCGGAAGTGCAACGACTTAGCGACGATGCTACGAGGGTGCTCAATGAGCTTTCGGTAGAAGCAGATGCTCTGAAGCAGCTATTTACTTCATTGGTAGCAAGGGAGGTATGATGTATCCATTGGTAGATACACATACCCACCTTTACTATGCCGATGAAGAGGAGCGACTAGATTTCTCTAGAGACGTTGACCAGGTTATTACTCGGGCAATCGATGCGGAGGTGGACTACTTCCTCCTTCCCAATATTGATAGGGCAAGCTATCCAATGATGATGGCGCTCTGTGAGCGCTATCCTAAGCAATGCTACCCTATGATCGGCTTGCACCCAACAGATGTAGGCAAGGACTGGGAAGAGCAGCTAGCCTTTCTATATTCGGAACTCCAAAGAGCACCCGAAAGATATGTAGCTGTAGGAGAAGTCGGTCTTGATTATCACTGGAAGCTAGAGTACAAAGAGGAAATGATAGAGGCATTTCGACGCCAGCTAGACTGGTCGTTAGAATACAATCTACCTGTAAGCGTACACAGCCGCGATGCCGAGGAGGACAGCATTGCAATACTCTCGGAATATGCTTCTAAAGGCTTGCGAGGCTCTCTGCACTCCTTTGGAGGCAACGAAACGCAGCTACTCCGAGCGTTAACGGAATGCCCCAGTTTCATGATTGGTATCAATGGTGTCATTACCTTCAAGAATAACCCGAACGTAGTTATCTATAAAAATAACCTTCCTCTTGATCGAGTATTGATTGAGACAGATGCCCCATTCCTCAGCCCTGTACCATACAGAGGGAAGAGAAACGAGCCCTCCTACCTACACCATATCGTAGCCAAGCTCAGTGAAATGTATGGCATGGGTGTTCCGGAGGTACGACAGCAGCTCTTTGTCAATTCGATAAAAATGTTTAACTTGCACACTCAAACCATTGGATAACCACAAAAGGCTACATTGTTCGTTTATAAGCAGTTGAACCTACATAATAGGAGACTGTTGCACAAAAAACTGCGTTAAACACTTGTTTATCTCATTGGTTATCAGTATATTTGTATATGTTTAACAAGGAATAATTACTGATTCCATATGTCTTTCAAGAGTACATCCAACGATAATCCAAGTTTTGTAGAAGTTTTCACAGAGCAGAGACGAGCCAAAGCACGTAATGGCTTCTTAGAGCAAGTTGATATTCTTATTGACTGGCGCCCCATACAGACCTTTATCAATAAAAAGCTCAATAAGAGAGCAGAAGCACAAGGGGAGCCCACCTATGATGGTGTTCTGA